>CAIMCT010000412.1 GCA_903839535.1 uncultured Desulfobacteraceae bacterium | reverse complement strand
TATGCCTGGCTTCAGGCCGCCATTGGCAGGCGTTGTGTAACCAGCCCGGAGTTTCCTACCGGCAACGGCAAGGTCGATATTCATATCCGGTGCAACGGAAAGAAAGGCATCATCGAGGTCAAAGGCTTTGTGGATATGTCTGAAACCAGAAAAGGCACAGAACAGGCTGCCGCCTATGCCCGCAGTCTCAATCTGAATTCGGTTACGCTGGCTCTGTTTGTGCCGGTGGATGATGAAGCTGTTCTTGCCAAACTGTCCGGAGAACACCAGAGTAATGGCGTAACCGTAACGGTCGTGGCCATCGGGTGGACATAAGAACAGATAAATGATAAAAATGGGATCAATTTAAAACCAGTTTTTTGATGATTTTCATCACCCCGGGGCAGGGGACTGATGGTTATACATTGCATCACTTATTTAAAGCGTCTGAAAGGATGATTGTTGTTATGGAATTTGAACCGGTTATCGGGCTTGAAGTTCATGCCCAGTTGAAAACCAGATCCAAAATATTCTGCGGGTGTTCAACCGAATTCGGCGCAGAACCCAATACCCATGTGTGTCCGATCTGTCTTGGAATGCCAGGTGTATTGCCAGTATTAAACAAGAAGGTGGTTGAATATGCGCTGCGAATGGCCATTGCCATGCATTGCCAAATTTCGCCGGAAAGCCGTTTCGCCCGAAAAAACTATTTTTATCCGGACCTTCCCAAAGGCTATCAGATTTCCCAGTACGAACTTCCGATCGCTATCGGCGGGTATATTGACATTGAGTTGAGCGAGTATAAAAAGCGCATCGGCATAACCAGGATACATATGGAGGAAGACGCGGGAAAACTTCTGCATGACCCGGATCAATCCTTCAGCCGGGTAGATTTGAACCGCACCGGCGTTCCGCTGATTGAAATCGTTAGTGAACCGGATATGCGGTCTCCGGAAGAAGCCGGTGCCTATCTTCGAAAACTACGATCCTTCCTTAGGTATCTGGATATCTGCGACGGCAACATGGAGGAAGGCAGCTTTCGATGTGACGCCAATATTTCGATCCGGCCTGCCGGTACAGAGCCTTTGGGTACGCGGACCGAGCTTAAAAATCTCAACTCCTTCAAGCATGTCGAAAAAGCCATTGCCTACGAAATCAGCCGGCAGAAAGATGTCGTGATGGATGGCGGGCAGATTTTTCAGGAAACCCTGCTCTGGAATCCGGACAAGGGGCAGACCACATCCATGCGCAGCAAGGAAGATGCCCATGACTACCGCTATTTTCCTGATCCCGACTTGTTGCCACTGATGGTGGATGATGACTGGGTTCAGCAGATCACGCAAAGCCTGCCAGAGCTTCCGGATGCCAAAAGGGAAAGATTTTTGACTGCATATAACCTTTCCGCCTACGATGCCGAAGTCCTGACCACCAGCCGCGAACTGGCTGATTATTTCGAATCCTGCCTTGAGAATTATTCAAATCCAAAGCAGGTAAGCAACTGGATAATGGGATCGCTGCTGGCGCTATTAAACGCTGAAGGCAAAGACATTCAGCAGTCCCCGGTTTCTCCTCAGGCGCTTGCGGCGCTTCTGAAGCTGATTGACGGCAATGTTATCAGCGGCAAAATCGCCAAGACCGTTTTTGATGAAATGGCCAAGACCGGCAAACCGCCCGATGTCATTGTACAGGAAAAGGGACTCGTTCAGGTCACCGATTCCGTTGAAATCGAGCAAATCGTTCAGAAAGTTCTCGCCAAAAACCCCAAGGAAGTATTGGATTATCAAAACGGCAAAGAAAAAGTATTTGGCTTTTTAGTCGGCCAGGTAATGCGGGAAACCAAAGGAAAAGCCAATCCCCAGCGGGTCAATGAAATCCTGAAAAATCAGCTCAATAAACACTCATAACCAGCGGGTTGTTCACCCATCCACTGGAGCATATCATGGATATCCTATGCCCGACAACGATCCGTTTCGAGAAAAAGTGATTGCCAGATGGAACAGAGAAGATAAATGAAACCATCGTTTGTAATTGATTTTAACTGGCTGCCGTATGGATATGGCGACGAAATCGCGCGCGCAACATTCGCGGATATCTTCATTTCCGTGGGTTCCTGTTGTATAACGGAATTAGAAGATAGAACCGCAAAAACTATCCGCAAAAATGCCAGATTGTCAGCATATCGACTGGCGCATTGGTTTGCGGAAAATTGGTGGAGACTTTTGTGGGAGCCTAAAAAAGACACGATTGACTGGAAACTGGCGCATCAGATGGGTTCTGCTGGTGGAGGTTATCTATGGCCGGATCTGACTTTCGTAAGCGATGGGGAATAAATGACCATTCACGCCAAGCCCACATTATCGTCAGAAGAGCAATCCATCCGTTATTTGCACGGCGCTGTCGAGACCATCCCGGTGGATGAGTTCGAAAAATCGGTTCAAGGATTCATTGATGGCGTGATCGGGAGAGTGGATAATCAGGTGCCGGGTAATGACGAGCTGAAAACGCTCTGGCATGAAGTCACCCAGGAACGCTATGATTCCGAGTCGGGAAGCAGGCGGAAGCTGGAAGCCATGATGGGATTTGATCCGGATGGAGCCCCGGATACCATTCTGGAAATGCTCGAACAAATGAAGACGACTTATGGAGACAGCGCAATTGAAGAAATGGCGTCCTCCTCCATGTATAATGCGGTTGATGACATCTCTTTCCTCTGGAACGTGGTGCGTCAGAAATCCATTCCTTTGCGCATACCACACTATGACATGATCAGGAGGCAATTGATTATTGACAGGCAATCATCAATTTTGGCATGGCAACGCGCAGAATCTGCAGCCAGACTTGTTAGAAAAGTATGGTCGATTGCTTCTGGTCCGATTTCGAATAAAGTTCTTGCTGATCTGCTGGATATCCCGCAAGCAATCATTTATCAACAAGATTCGGTTCAACCATCATCCTTGTCCGTCGGCTTCCGTGATAATGGAAATGAGGATACGATGCGTGTGTATATTGACAGGAGGCCGATCACCAGTCGGCGTTTTGCTCTTGCCAGGCTTGTAGGAAGTCTTCTTGCTTCTGGAATAAAGGACCGTCTGCTGCCAGCTTAATTACATGATGTGCATGAATTATACTGCGAACGTGCATAATCTTTCGTCGTAGAGCCGGCAGGATGCCGACTCTACATGCGCTTTCCTCCCTCAGCGGGGGAGGGTGGGGTGATGAAAATCATCCAAAAACTG
>CAIMCT010000411.1 GCA_903839535.1 uncultured Desulfobacteraceae bacterium | reverse complement strand
ATGTTACTCTTACCATGCAAACCTTATGCAATAAATCAGCAATACTTATAACCTATTGATAATACAATCAACCCCCAAATCCGTTATAATCAGGAATGATGCAGACGTATTTGCTGAAGGGACGACTCCAGTCAGCTTAGGCTGCGTAGTGCCTAATATCTATGTCAATATATCAATACCCGTCCCCCATTTCAAGTGCGGTTTTAAATACTGCCCGGTGTGAGAGTCTGGAACCTGGATCAGCGCCTCCGGCGTTCCACATCCGACCACTTCTCCTCCCCCGTCCCCGCCTTCAGGACCCAGGTCGATCAGGTAATCTGCGGATTTGATCACATCCATTTGATGTTCGATAACCAGCACGGTGTTGCCGGCATCCACGAGCCTATTCAAGATATTCAGAAGGTTCTGAATATCCGCAACATGAAGGCCGGTAGTGGGTTCATCCAGAATGTACAGGGTTTTCCCGGTTCCTCTTTTGGAAAGCTCGCTGCTTAGCTTTACCCGCTGGGCCTCACCGCCGGACAAGGTAGTTGCGGCCTGGCCCAGGCGAATGTAGTCGAGCCCGACATCTGTCAAGGTCTGAAGCCTGGAGTGAACGGCAGGAATCTTTTCAAAGAATCCTAGCGACTGATGGACTGTCATGTCCAGCACTTCGGCGATGTGTTTTCCTTTGTAGCGGATTTCCAGGGTCTCCCGGTTGTAGCGCTTCCCCCGACACACATCACAGGTGACATAGACATCCGGCAGAAAATGCATTTCGATCTTTACGACCCCGTCCCCGCTGCACGCTTCGCACCGTCCGCCCTTGACATTGAAGCTGAAACGGCCCGCTTTAAATCCCCTGAGCCGGGCATCCTGTGTTCTTGAAAACAAATCCCGGATATGCGTGAAAATGCCGGTATAAGTGGCGGGATTGGACCGGGGCGTTCGGCCTATTGGCGATTGATCAATATTGACCACCTTGTCGATCGCCTCCAGTCCATCCAGACGGGTGTAGGGCCCGGCGGATATTCGGGAATGATACAGTCGCTGAATCAGCGCACTGTACAGGGTTTCCAGTATCAATGTGGATTTTCCCGATCCCGACACCCCGGTGACGCAGACCAGACACCCCAGCGGAATATCCGCACGGATGTGCTTGAGATTGTTCCCGGAGGCGCCATCAATCACAATCCAACTGCCATTTCCGGGCCTGCGCTTTAAAGGAACCTCGATTCTCTTTTTACCTGAAAGATATTGTCCAGTCAGAGACTGGCCGTCCAGAATCAGATTTTGCGGTGTTCCCGAAAACATGACTTCGCCGCCAAGAATGCCTGCCTCCGGCCCCATATCCACGACGTGATCGGCTGCCCGAATGGTCTCTTCATCGTGTTCCACAACCAGGACGGTGTTTCCCAGATCCCGCATCTGCTTAAGGGCGGACAGCAACCGCTGATTGTCCCGCTGGTGAAGGCCGATGCTGGGTTCATCCAGAACATAGAGAACACCGGTCAGCTTGGAGCCGATCTGAGTGGCCAGACGAATGCGCTGGCTTTCTCCGCCAGAAAGGGTGTTGGCGGATCGGTCCAGTGTCAGATACGAAAGCCCGACGTGGTTCAAAAACCCCAGGCGTTCGACCACTTCCTTGAGAATTCTTTCGGAAATCACTTTTTGCCGACCAGATAACGTCAGTTCACTAAAATACATTAGGGCTGCGCCAATTGAAAGCGCAGTCAATTCGCTCAGATTGCGCCCCTGAATTCGAACCGAAAGGGCTGCTGAATTCAGCTTTGCTCCCTTACATTCCGAGCAGGGCCGATAATTCATATACTGCCTAATTTCCTCTCTTGCGCTCGCAGAATCCGTCTCCTTGTAGCGGCGCTCCAGTTTTGGGATGATGCCCTCATAAGGTCTGGAATAAAAAATGCGGCGATCGTTTCGTTCGATATGAAATTTAATGGGAACGTCTTTTGAACCGTAAAGCAGGGCGTGCCTGAACTGCTCCGGAAGCATTTTGTACGGAGTATAAATGTCCGTTTCGTAGGCGGCTGTCAGGGCATCTATAAACTCAATAAAATGAAGGGAATCGCGTTTTGCCCAAAGCGTTACCGCGCCTTCCCTCAGAGACAGTTCAGGATTGGGAATGATGAGATCAGGATCCACAGCAGTTGTCGAGCCCAGCCCATCGCACCGGGGACAGGCACCATGCGGCGAATTAAAGGAAAAACTGGCAGGTGAAAACGGAGGATAACTAACTCCGCAGGCGACACATAGGGCTTTTTCGCTGAATAGAACAGGTTCCTGACCTGCAATATCAATGATTGCCTGGCCACCGGACTGGGACAAGGCCAACTCCAGAGAGTCAGCCAGGCGATTTTGTAGCCCCTGCTTGATGATCAGGCGATCCACCACCACATCAATCGTATGCCGGGTTTTTTTATTCAGGGTTCCGATCTCTTCGATATCCCGAAGCGCTCCATCCACACGGACTTTTGAAAACCCCTCGCGAACAAGCTGTTTGAAAAGCTTTTCATGACTTCCTGTCTCACCAGCCACCAGCGGCGACAGGAGAATGATTCGCGTTCCTGAATCAAGGGACATCAACTGATCCACCATCTGATCCAGGCTCTGGCTTACAATCGGTTTTCCACATTGGTGGCAGTGAGGGGTTCCGACTCTGGCGAATAGCAGTCTTAGATAGTCATAGATTTCTGTTACCGTTCCAACGGTTGATCGGGGATTGTGGCTTGCGGTTTTTTGCTCAATTGCAATGGCCGGGGAAAGGCCTTCGATAAAATCCACATCCGGCTTTTCCATGCGCTCCAGAAACTGGCGCGCATAAGTAGAAAGGGATTCCACATATCGGCGCTGGCCTTCGGCGTACAAGGTATCAAATGCCAGAGAAGATTTTCCGGACCCTGACAGGCCGGTAATAACAACCAGTTGGTTTCTGGGAATATCCACATTGATATTCTTCAAGTTGTGCTGCCTGGCACCGTGAACAGCGATGCGATCCAATGTCATCGGGAATTCCAATCAAATTGTTGTGAAGTACCCTTAAATCGTCTATATCTATGGATCGATTCGGCATCCACAGCTTTTGTAACGCTGACAGCTTTTTCTCTGACGTGGTTCGCCGAAAAATAGTCGCATATCCTGCATAATTCCGAAAAACGCACATTCTTGGAATTCTGTTGCATGAATGTTATACTGCGAACTGGCATAATTTTACGTTTTTGATCTCCCACCCCAACCCTCCCCCGCTGGGAGAGGGAGTTTATGAAAAGCACAGATTATGCCCGTTCGCAGTATATCAA
Organism: uncultured Desulfobacteraceae bacterium; assembly: GCA_903839535.1. Lineage (GTDB taxonomy): Bacteria > Desulfobacterota > Desulfobacteria > Desulfobacterales > Desulfatirhabdiaceae > RAAP-1. The sequence continues at coordinate 2,851 of CAIMCT010000411.1, read as the reverse complement.
TTCATCGATTATTGCCATGCAATATGGTATCAATATTGGTATCAATGTCAAGAGATGGGTTTAAATTTAATATCGTTCCGATCAACGATATTAAACAATTTCGGAATGACAAACAGCCATCACTTTTCGCTTTTTTATTTTATGATATTGCATTAAACTAAAATAAAAGAATTTCTTATTTTAGGATCGGGTTATATGGCATGAAGCGGAATCTTCAAGGACATTACGAGGTGACATCAACGGTGGGCGAGAAGGTAAAAGCCTTTGTGCCTGCACCATTACCGCCGCAGCCGCCCATAGAATGGACGCCGGAATTGCGGAGCAAGTTCGACCAGGCGCTTCTGGCCTTGGGCCGGCTGGATAGCGTCTCCACCCTGCTGCCGGACGCATCGCTGTTTCTCTATATGTATATTCGCAAAGAGGCCGTTCTTTCTTCCATGATTGAGGGCACCCAGTCATCGCTTTCCGATCTTTTAATGTTCGAGCTGGACCAGGAGCCGGGCGTTCCTTTGAACGATGTCCAGGAGGTCAGCAGTTGTGTGGCGGCGCTCAATCATGGCTTGGCGCGTTTGGCCGAAGGGTTTCCAATGTCTCTGCGTCTGATCCGGGAAATTCATGAAGTTCTGCTTTCAAAGGGACGCGGCAGCAGACAGTCGCCGGGAGAATTCCGGCGTAGCCAAAACTGGATAGGCGGAACACGACCCGGTAGTGCCGCTTACGTTCCGCCACCTGCGGAACAGGTGATCCGAGTGCATGGGCAGGCTGGAGCTGTTCCTGCACGATCAGCCGGAACCCACACCGGTTTTGCTGAAAGCGGCCTTGTTCCATGTGCAGTTTGAGAGCATACATCCGTTTCTGGACGGCAACGGTCGCATAGGAAGACTTATGATTACACTGCTTTTGTGCGATCAGAAGGCGCTGCAAAAGCCGATGCTATATTTAAGCCTGTATTTCAAGACACACCGGCAAATCTACTACGAGCTGCTGAACAGCATTCGCCTGACCGGAGACTGGGAGGCATGGCTCGATTTTTTTGCTGATGCGGTTATTGTGACCGCGAATCAGGCTATGGAAACAGCCCAGCAACTGATCGCGCTTTTCAAGGAGGATGCCGCCAGAATCAGTGGACTGGGTCGTGCCGGGCCGTCAGCACTTCAGGTCCATCGTGCGCTTTTGGAGCATCCCATCGCCACATCCGGCTGGCTGGTGGAAAAGACGGGCATCACTCCGGCAACTGTCAACAAATGTTTGAAACTGATGGAGCGACTGGGAATTGTTCGGGAGCATACGGCGCAAAAAAGAAACCGGATTTTCAGCTATGTTCGCTATGTGGAAATAATGAATCTGGGCACGGAATTGCCTGATATATGAAACCGGCTTTACATTCACTTGCCGATGGTTAGACGCTGAGTCAAATGAGATTGTTCATCTGAGTTCTTGACATTCTATCTCAGGAAAAATATCGCTCACGTCGCTGTCCTGTGGTGGATGCTTCTCGGCCCAGGCAATGGCCTCATTCAAATCCTGTGATACTGCAGGATCATGAAGCCAGCGTTCGCTGACTGGAATGAATTCACCAATTTTCAGGAGCCATACGCCGGTTTCGATCTGTTCGATCATAACGGTTTTACCGGCATATTGTTTGCCAAAGGAAATTTTCGGAATATCAGTTCTTGTGTTTCCAGGACTTCTAACCTGCGTTGAGGCGGACTGAACCGGAGATAACTCTTTAAGAATATCCTCCATATCCAGCCTGTGAACGCCGAACTCATCGGCCTTCTGATCGAGTACCTGACGAAGTTCTTCGGTCATCAACCCACTGTTGAGCTGTATCAGCGCTTCGGCAAGATCACGCATCCGCTGGACGGCTTCTGGTGGTGAATACACTATTTCCATGCCAAACATGAGATTATGAATTTCCTTTTTTATGTCTCAGTAAACTTAAATCGTCTATATTTATGGATCGATTCAGCACCCACGGCTTTTTAACGCTGAACGTTGGATATTCTGGGGAAGTTTCTTGGAAAAAAGCGGGTCTATAGGCTCAACTTGGAGCTTGCAATGCGATTAAGGCTGACACCGGCTTCGGCAGCTTGAATGGCCAATTTCCGATGAACATCAGGAGGAACCCTGACCATGAACTTTCCGCTATAATGTTTACATGCGAAAGGTTCAGGAATTATTTCTCCGTTTATGCCCATGTCCAATAACACGTCAGTCATCAGTTTTCGAATTCCTTTTAAGGCCTTATCCTGTGTATCGGCAAGCCAACTCAGACTCGGAATTTCAGCACACAAACCCACATACTCATTATCATCTTCAGACCAGGTAACCCGATATGTGTATTTATCATTTTGTTGCGCCATTGCTGACCTCCAGCTTTTCAATAGCCAAAAGCACCTGTTTTACCTGGTACGATTTGGCCTTCCCTTTATTATTTTGAATAGTTACCCTTGGATCACCTTGCCATGGTGTTTTATATATTCGATGACTGCTTTTTTTCTGACGTGGTTCGCCGAAAAAATAGTCGCATATCCTGCATAATTCCGAAAAACGCACATCCTTGGAATTCTGTTGCATGAATGCTATCAATTCATCAATTTTTGTCATGTCAATACAGTATCAATATTGGTATCAATGTCAAGAGATGGGTTTAAGCTTAAGTCTTGTTTGCCAGTGCGTGGTGGATCGCATCGTCAAGCTCCTTAAGAAATACTGATCATCCGATGCAAATAATGCCACCGTTTCCGTAGGTATACTGCGAACTGGCATAATCTGCGCTTTTCATAAACTCCCTCTCCCAGCGGGGGAGGGTTGGGGTGGGGGATCAAAAACGTAAAATTATGCCGGT
>CAIMCT010000410.1 GCA_903839535.1 uncultured Desulfobacteraceae bacterium | reverse complement strand
TATACTGATGTTATTGACACACTGATTTCATCATGGCTTGCCATGAATGCTGCATTCACAGATTTTCTGCTGCCAAGGACAACATGGCACATAATATCAAAAATTGTTGAGAACAGTAATGTGCGTGTATATTGGGATGTTGATATTTTGGCGAACCATTTGTCAAGTTGCTCAGGGTTTAATAATCGCTCAATCATCCCTCTGGCAATAACCGGGATAGGACTTTTCTCAAAAAATCTTTGTAGAAATGGACTTATTTTCTTCATGTGCACCTCTATGATAAATTAGTAATAAAGCTATCATAAACTCTGCACTGATGTTTGTCCAGTAATATTGTTTATCAATATTATTTATCAATATTATCTAATAGTTACTCATGCCACCTTGAAAGGGCTGGGGGCAAGACCTGAAGAAAATACGGTGATGACTCCGGAAGGGGGTAATCCTTCCGATACTGTTGCCGGAGTCTTCCGTAAACCATAGATTTCCATCCGGCCCGGAAGTAATTCCCCGAGGATTACAGTTTGCGGTAAGGCCGGAAGAAAACTCGGTTACAGTTTGGCTGTTGGTAAAGTCTGGTAATAACAAGCCTGTGAATAAATAAAAAAAGCTGAAACAAGCAAGCAATCCTGAATATCTCAATATTTTCATTAGCATTCCCTTTCATCTTGAATTGCATTAAGTTATCTGTAGTAAGAATTTCGCCTTTCTGAATCAATCAGTAGCCTGAGGCATCATAGGTTGGATTGCCATTTTTATCCGTGCCTGACGGAATAACGTCGGTCGTGTCTATCTGAGCAGTCGGGTCCGTATTTCCCTGGCTGTCGTGATACTTTGGTTCGGCCAGCTTGTTAGTTATCCTGGCTGCTGGGTACCATGCATAATCGCTAACGACCGCCTTGCGCTTCATGATGCTTGTTGGTGTGACGTTCAGGACCAACAGATCCGAAGCAACCATGACGTAGCCTTGAGGGTAATGGTTACGGATGCTTTTCAACGCATAGGTCTGTCAGTTTTGGCATCTTCAATTCGAATATGTCTAACCATTTGAAAACAGGAGATAATTTCAATCTTTTCTGATTTTTAAATAAAAGTCTCAAATTCAATAAGTTACGATAAAATGCCAACACTTGTGGACCTATGCGATCTGTGGTGTATAGCGGTAAAAAAGCCAAGCCAGTGGGCCGCCGCTCAGGTTCTCTTCCCCATCAATTATTTCGTACTCTCCATCACAGCGGCCGAAAGCAAATCCACAGCAGACGATTGAGTTGCCGCGTTCCACTTAAAGGGGTCAGATTTTTCCCAGTAAAATCCAAATTTGTCTTGTTGGTTGCCATTTGCCAAGGCTCTGTCGGCACTATTTCGCACAACACTACTGATTTGAGATGCCATGGTTGACGAGAATGCTTTTATCCGGTCGTAGGCATACATCCAATGACGAGTGGCCAGTCCCTTAAATACCATAAGATCGGTCCTTGGATAATCCCAAGGGTTATCTCTGTTTACGAGTTCTCTCAGCACACCGTCCGGCCAGATGATATTGTAGTAGCCATTCCAATGATCAACTGCCAACTGAAGAGGCCAGTTATCTCTGATTAACTCCGCATAGTCGGCCATGGCTATCGTATACAGCCCCTGATTATAAGTCCATATATCGATAACCACCTCGCCACCTTTCTCCAGTGCGTCACCGACTGGGCTGACCGATCGACCCCAAATGTCGTAAGGGGTATGATTGCGTAACCAGTTGGCCTCTTTATTGGCCCACTCGAGGAAATAGTTATAGCGTTCTGTGTCACCCAGTTTGTTGTAGTGAAGAGCTAATCTTGCGGCTATCATTAAAAACAGGGAATTAGTCACTGCCGTCTTTTGCCTCCCCGGAAAATATCCCCTCTTCCAAAGTGGGAATTCAAATGGTTTTGGAGCATACTGCCACCACACGCCTCCTTCATAGACATCGTCATATGCGTTCTTTTCTACAACACGATCCTTGAAAATGAAGGCCGCTTTGTTGTCGAGTAAATCTCGATTGTTGTCGATCACCTCGTAGTACCTGATAAAAACCATGGCCCACCACAAACGGTCGTCGAAATCCTCATTGTCTTTGTCGAGTTTCTTTTCGATTGAAGGCCACTTGAGGAGCTGATCCTTGACCCTCAAGACGATGTCTTTATTCGGAGTTCGATTGATAGCATAAGCGGCAGCAATATAGTTGATCAAGGACTCGACCATGCAGCCTCGAATCCAGAATGAAACATCGCCGAAAGTGTCCCAATTTTTTTCGAGAACGATCGCAGCCTGTTCTGCTTGCTGAAAACGTTCGGTGGGGGAAGCGGCATCAACCGGACTGTTTTCTTGTTGCTGGAAGAGTTCATCGAGTGTAGTTGCTAAAGCCGGGATATTCAAAGAGAACATCACCAAAAGAAACGTTGCAAATATCCGTGAAAATGTTTTCATGGGCATTCCTCCAAATTGATGGTAGATAGGGAATTCAAAGGCCTCAAACGGGGCGGCTTGAGGTATGGAATCTGGGTTGTGAAAAAACTTCGGGTCAAGGCATGGCCTCTCTGGCCGTCCGGAGCTGACTTCTGTACCGGATAACTGCGCTCAGTTGCCATGCTTCAAGCATTTGTGTTCTCCTTTCGTTTGTCTTGCCGCCCAACACAATGTTCACCTGCGAAGTCAGGTGCAACAGATGGTTAGGAGTACCGTAACGGTTCGTCTTTTACTGGCATATACTTGCTGTAGGATGATCCATACAGATAATTGCCTTCATTGCTTGTATCTGACAATTTAGTGTATCGAAATTTGCATTAACTTCTGCGGCTTTGGCAGGTGTTCCGGATGTGAATTTTAGTATGTCACTTGAACATGTGACACCATGGTAAAGCTGCTGGATTTCTGATTCAGACAAAGCACGTTTGTAAACACGAACATCGTCAATTATTCCATTGAAAGGCAAATAAGCTGTTCCGGTTCCGGTTCTAACTGCCTGACTCCCTATAAATAAATTCGCATTGCTGTCAGCATTTTTAGGGCTTTGAACAAGGTTGGCTACCAATTGCCCATCAAGGTAAAGATTGTATCCAGTAGAATTACGGACACCAGCGGCATGATGGAATACATCATCATCAACCCGCATAGTTGAAAGAACTGTCCAATTTATATCATAACCACATGGTGGTGTGCCGCAATCTAAAACAGCGAATTGAAGTAATCTTTGATCCGATATACGAAGTATAATAGAAGGATTGGGGTATACTTGTAGCTCTTTTCCGATAATGCCTCCATAGGTACCAATACCACCAACAGGTGCTTTAAACCATGCACTCACTGTTATATCTCCGGTTCCGAAATTTAAAGTTGAGGAATGTGGAATTTCAATATATTGACCTCCGTTAAACAGGTAGGCACTATTCGGATTTCCAGACCTATCGGATGTTAATGTTGCCCCGTTGACCGTTCCGTTATTGTTATTCCCCGATTCATCGTTGGCATTTCCGTTAAACGGGTAATACGCCACGAGTCCGTCATTCAAACCTGCAAGACTTGCCCCTGCTATGACCAACAACATTAGCGAACCTACAAATATTGCAATAACACTTTTCATTGATTTCCTCCTTTTGATTGTGAAAAAACCTAACAAGTGATTGTACGGTTTATGTATATTGGGAACCAACTTTTTAAAAGGGACCTTATAACAAGTTAATTTTCTCATTTAGTTATGCCCAATCTGGGCAAAGATGCTTCTCTCGAACGGGGGGTATAAATGTTTCTGGATCAGGACATAATTCATCTCTCCACTCATCTTTCACATACTGCCTTAAGTTTTCAAATAGCTCTTTTTCTTTTTCGAATTTTCCACCTTTAAATCCGACTGTAGATAAAAATTTAGGGAGACATCTAAATTCTTCAATGTATAGGTTTGAATCTGATATCAATAGCCTTCTTTTCTTCCAAATATCATCATCGACTCCATATCTTGCCCAAATCCACCCGGGTTCACTACTATCAACAACGAAATGCTGAAATTTACTAATGCCAGCGAATGCCTCGTAATAGTGACTCAATCCTTTTTTCCAATCATAAACGTCGTTGCTATTAACAATTTTTGCCTTGTTTGTTTTTGCAGATATATTGATAACTTCAGCCCAATGGTCCAAACAAAATACATCAGATCGACGTAATTCTCTCTTTGTATGCCCAATGCCACTATCTACAATGAAGTGGGTATGTCCTTTTATCATAAACTTGATTTCAGCGCGTTTCAAACGACCTGTAGAAACTAACCAGACTAAATACCACATGACATACTTATTTTTGTTGTGTCCTCTGCAGTTATCAGCATGTATTCTGATATAGGGGGTTTGGATTTGTCTATTCGACAAAAAATCATGAAGAAAGCTGATTACTTCATTAGCCCCTTTTGCAGCCTCTCGTTCATCATATATATAGCAGAGTTGAGTATTTTCTAATACTGAAAAAATACCGAAAAGAAGAAAATTTCTCATGTGAAGATAGAATGTCCCGCCCAACTGATCAGTAGTATGTGGAACTGCTATCGATTGTCCATAATCCATACTGATATGTTCGATACATTCATCAATTGTTCGTTTTCTTTTTCTAAGTTCGCTATTATGTAGTTTAGATTGTTCCCTTTCGGAATTATACAAAGCTCGCTCCCCTTGGTATGATTTCTGGTGAGAGAGTAACTCCGCCGTTAATTTTTCTGCTTTTACCTCATCATGCGACTTTGTTCCGGCAATTTTTCGTTTTTGGAGTTCACAAAAATCACACATATCTGTACATGATGATCTGATTTTAATGTGTTGGAGTCTTTGTTCATTTTTTAAAAGCAAACAGAATGCAGTACGGCTGATTGAAAATTCAGGATGTTGTTTATCGTACATTCTCAAAATTGAAGACTGTGTAAAACAAGCAGGTAGCCAAAGCATATCAGGGTTTTTATCTTCTTTCGTATTGCCAAGCTTAGTGTGTCTTCCGGGAGAAAACTCTCCTTGTGATTCACTCAGTGCTAAGACAAATTCAATTAGTTTTTCGCTCACACCCCTGTCTGTGAGATTATTATGGCGATGAGTTTGCCTCCTTCTATTGCCATGCTGTGGTGGAATAATTGACATGCTGCTGATTTTGAGATGAGCTAAGAGTCCTTTCAATTCTTTGATACGAATATCGAACAACAATCGAAAAGCTGCCGGACACATGATTCCAAACGGTTCGTAGCGGAAAGATAAACTCAAACGCTGGCGCTGCGCTGAATAACGTGTACTTTTTGTATGGGTTACAGAATTACGAAGGACTGTAAGCAAAACTAACTTCTTCTCATTTTTGCTTAGATGTTTCATGTCCTCGGTATGATTTGCCAGATCACTTTCATTCCAAGATACGCAACAATTTTTAGTGCAACAAGGACTGATTGAAATGAAATCAGCAACTTTCTGTACTAAAGAGATGGGTTCCTCAATTGCTTCTGTTCCTAACAAACACCGTTCAGCATACTCTTCGTCGACTTTTGCATCTTCCATATACTCTGCGACAATATCTTCCTCAGATTCTTCCTCATTAAGAGAGTATTCTACAACATTATCAAAATCAAATTTCATAGCCATTGCCGACTCAACCCACCCATTATTTAATAGAATATTTAAAATGTTGTAGCGTATTAATAATAAAAAATATTGTCAAGAATATTTTTGTTATAAGGTACCTTTTATAATGTTGGTTCCCAATATCTTTCCAAAATGCAAACAATATCAGGATGTGCAAGCGATATCTGTTTTTCAGTTCTGCCAGCAGATAATCCCAAATCTCGTTCCAATCTTTTATGCATCACAAAATAATAATTGTCAAAACATTTTTATCACCTTGTATGTTTCAGTACATCATGCAATAAAAACGAATATAACAGTTTCTGGCTATCACCGACGAACAGCATTTCGGTACAGTTGCAAACAGAATTTGAGACGCTTTTGAGAAACAGATCGGTTCCAACTGGCTTGCATCCGTTCTGTCGCGCTCTGCTGGAACATAATATATGGCACCACGCCTCCTACCTTGTGCATTCTCATCTCATGTTCCGAATTTTGCTATGACCACAATAAACGGTTGTATTTGACTTCAATCTGCACTGAGTAAAATATTTCTAAGGATCATCGGGAACTCTGGTTTAGCTAATATTTTTTGTATGGGTTTTGGTACTCGTTCGTTTGATTGCTCATTATTTGTCAAAGAACGGTTGGCCTAAAAGATCTGAGTTTTTTTAAATGGAGCCATTAGCCACCTCAATGATAAAGTGTAAAATGCTATTGCCACAATTAACGGTTGGACACCATGATTTCAATTGGTTATTGTTCTTATGATTTCATCATTTGATCGATAATTTACTCTTCAATTACTATACCTCAAATTGTTAGTAATAGATTTAAGATATTGAAATTATATATATTTACGGCATCAAGACATTCTGAAGCATGTCGTTGACATAGAGGCCACTTATGATAAAGTATAAATTATTTTTTGCTTATTTCGAAATATAATTTATACTTTATCATTGAGGTGGCTCATGGCTCCGTTTCAAAAAAACGCCGATCTTTTAGGCCAACTGTTCTTTGACAAAAAATGCTGGCAAATCGATGAACTTGCCGGCAAATTGGACTATGCTGTTATCTCCGTTAGGCGACTTCTGCTGCAGGTTGGCTATTACAGCAGCTACACCCATAACGGCAGATGGTATACGCTGAAGGACATACCGGTTTTTAATGTTCATGGACTTTGGCAACACGATGCGATTGGTTTTTCCAAACGTGGCACACTGATCAATACCATTCAGCATATCATTGATAGCTCCCACAGCGGATATCCAGCAGGCACCCTTTGCAGTATGCTTGCCACCGACTGCCGCGCGGTGTTAACCCAGATGTACCAGAAGAGCAGAATCGATAGGATTAAACCGCAGGCTCAGTTTGTTTATTTGTCCTCTGATAAACATATCACTCGCCGCCAGCGAATGATATGCGCGGTTTCTGAGGATAAAGTTCCGATTGGTTCGATCAGCACTGAGGCTGCTGTACGAGTGCTGGTGGAATTTATCAACAATCCATCACTCAGTTTTGCTCAGATATCAGCCAATCTGAAAAACAAGATGAGTATCCGTGTCGATCCGGAACAAATTAAACGCCTCTTTGAACAGCACGGTTTTAAAAAAAAGCCGTTGGATTTGAAATCATAACCGCCTTTTCAGAATATTGCAGCCGGTTGATTAGTCTGGGTTCTCCGCTTGGTTTTTTCCCAAAGCCTCCGGTAATCAATTTTGCACCTGAGCTTAGCCGCTGTCAATGTGACGGTCAGCTTAAGGTTTATAAAAGCCGCAATAAACCGGTTGTTACGCTGCACCTTGGTCAGTTCATCAGCCATGAGCTGCTGATGGAATGTTCATGCTGCAAAAAACGATATAAATCTGAGCGACTATCCGGGTTGGTTCCCAAAAGGTGCAAATTCGGCTATGATGTCATGGTACATGTGGGTAAAGCACTGTTTCTCAGGCATTGCTCGCAAGGCCAGATAATTGATGAGTTGGCTTTGCGAAATATTTGCATAAGCGCCAGTGAAATCTCTTATCTGGGCAAAAAATTCATCATCTATCTATCCCTTGCTCACCATCGCAGATCCCATGCTATCAGCCCTTTCAAGGTGTGAACTCTAACATGCTGATTTTGATGAATTATATTTTAATGTCTCTGAAAGCTGTATCATTGTAATATGTTGATATATAACAATAATTTTTCCTCACCTTGAAAGGGGTGATCCCATGCTATCAAAGACAGGATGTACCAGCGGGGGGGCGGATATATTCTGCATCTGGACGGAACCTGCGACGGTAAGGGGCCGGTATTGATGAGCTGTCTGGATTCGATCAGCGAAATTGTTCTGGGAAATACCAAGCTGCCATCGGAGAAGGCAGATGAAATAATCCCTTTTTTAAAAAACATCAGAAAACTCTTTGGTATACCGATAGCCATTGTACACGATATGGGCCGTGGTATTCTTAAAGCAGTGGCGACTGTCTTTTCCGGAACGCCGAATTTTATCTGTCATTTTCATTTTTTAAGGGATATCGGCAAGGACCTGTTCGGAATTGAATATGACATAATCCGTAAACGGCTTAAGGTGCATGGGATTCGAGCGATTCTCAGACGAAGAGATCGATCTCTCAAACAGACAATGGATAACAATCCCAAAGCAGCTTGTACGATGGAAAATGGTATCAGCAGCGGCCAGTTGCCGGCATTACCCGTGGATATGATTGCTGCTATTGGTTGCTACAGCCTCATCCAATGGGCATTGAAGGATGTTCATAATGGCTACGGCTTTCCTTTCGATTGCCCACACCTTAGCTTTACTGAGAGGCTGTTCACTGTCTATCAGGAGATAACAAACATCAGCGATCATAATGGCGCGCCAATCTTTCTGAAGCTTAAAAAAGAGCTTCAACCGGTAATTGATGACATCAGTCTAAAATCGGCAATGGCTACAATGAAAATAAAACAGAACAAGTTTTCTCAACTGCGTCAGGCCATGCGAATTGCCCCTGAAAACTCAACAAAGGGGTTAAATGATGATGGAACAGACGATAATATCGGTGACATTGAAACCCGAGTGCATCAATTTCGGGAAAAAATCACCAGTGAACCTACATTTTCAAAGAACACGGATTATGTCAAGCTGGTGGCACAGATCGCAGTGCTGACGCATCAGATACGATTGAGCATCTCAAGTCGGAGCATAGTGAAAATTTTGGAAATATCCTGAGCCTGTTGCGGTTGTCAGCGGTCAGTGAATCAGCGAAAT
>CAIMCT010000409.1 GCA_903839535.1 uncultured Desulfobacteraceae bacterium | reverse complement strand
GACAAGGTTATTGGTAATAATGATATTGATTATGAGTATTTTACAGAAGTATTTAACTATTTTTAAGAGACACTAGTGTTGGACAGTGAGAAGAAAAGCCGAAACGATACGTTAAGCTTCAATTTTGTTCTAAAAACATTTCTACACGAATTCGACAGAAGGAGAGCAGAAAATCTGAAAAACGGATTTGAATTGTATAAAGTTAGTGGACCTAAAATCACGAGAACGTCCGTTTATTCAAATTAATAACTTAAATAAACCCGAATGAAAAACCTGACAATTTTGCTTGTTCTGCTGTTGGCTCTTTCATCCTGCGGGAAACAGGAAAAGCAAGAGATCCCCCGAATTGATCAATCATTAATAAAAGTTGATGATTTAATCTGGGATTTAGATCTTCTTCAACAAACGCCTGATTTTAAATATCTGGATAGTACTTCAAAGGTCAGAGAAATTCTTTTTGATGGCCCGCTTAATAATGGTAAAAAAACGAGAGTATTCAAATGAAACAATCCATATTAATGCAGAACGTATCTGGAAATCAATTCCGGCAAAGATATCAAAAGGTAAAATTGAATGTCCCTATCCTGGTGAAGGCTTTTTAATGGGATTTATTTATGTGACTGATGTGATGAATTTAGAAGTGTCCAGTGAACTTATTAATTCAAACGTGGGTAATTAAAACCCACGCATGATGTCAACTATAAAATAATATCACTAGTGTCTATTAATTTATGTTAAAAAGCATCGAACTCCAATTGCAGCTGCCCGTCATCCTGGGTTTGCTCCACCTCTACAGGCTGGAGCAGGTCCCTGATGTTGTCCTTTGTCAGGAGGGAACTGCCCAGTATTCTCATGACTTCATAGATGCTTCTATTGAGTTCAAGCGTTCTTTCAATGATTGCAACAGTGCAGTACGTGATGATAGCCACATAAACCTGTATCCGTACAGCATTCTCTGTATTTCCCCAGAAGGACTTAATGCGCAGGTGCCCCTTCATCCATTTGAAGAAGGTCTCCACAGCCCATCTATTTTTATAAAGGAAGGCTATATCCTTGGCCTTCAGAAAGAAATTGTTTGTGTAGTAAGTGAAGGTTCGTTTGAGTTCAGGTTCATAATATACTATTCTCCTGATTTCGGACGGGTAGTTTTCGGTGTTTCCCTTTGTGGTGAACCTCACGGTATTATCTCTGAGGATATTATCTGTGCCCTCCAAAAGGTCTTCTCCGTCCACCACCTCAAACTTTGGTCTTCGTTTTTCCCGTATGACGAAGAACGAGTTGAGCATCTCAATACGATACAGCCTGTCCAAATCCCAGTAACCACGGTCAAAAATATAGCAGGCAAACGGCTCGTAGACAATCCAGTCCATGGCATTCACATCGTGAACGGCAGCTTCTGTGATATTGAACGATACTGGTATCTGGGTCACTACATCAAGTTGTGTGTGCACCTTGATGCCGGACTTAGTGCTTCTGAATCTTGCCCATTCAAAAAGAGACATACAGAGATCTATGGTGGTGGAATCAAAGGCATAGTACTTACCGTTGAGTTCAAACTCTTGGTCGATACGCTTCTTTTGGGCAAGTTCTACCATATGATAGGCAAATTCTTCAAATATATGATAATCACGAAGTTGATTCGCCTTGGAAAGCACGCTTCGGTTGATTGGGGTTTTTCCAAAACCAAGGTGGAAGGACTTCTTGCCATGTGCCGTAGTAATATCCGTCAGTTCACGAAGGCTGTTGCAGCCGTCCAACTGACCGAAAATGAGAACGAGCATCTGATTCCAGTATGTCAAATCCCATCGTTGGGTTCTATCGTTACATCTTGTCATGACAAGTCTTTCGAAGTATCGTTTGGGAAGAAAATCGGTAATTTGACTGAAAATGTATTTGCCATAGTTCATTGTGTGCTACTTTTAGGTTCACCAACAAAGGTAACCAGTTCAAAAGTGCGACAAGGTTTTTGGCAATATACATACTGATAATATGTAAGTTAGAATTGTATTTAACAATTATTAATAGACACTAGTGGCATATTTTATAAGGGTTGTCTGAAATAATCAAGATCATTATTTAAGACAGCCCTTTTCATGTGCGGTATTATTTGGGTGTAAGATCATATAAGTCAATTCGTTCATAATTTTACCTGCAAATTAGGTTTGTATCAATTGGTGATATTCCTCCCTGCCGGACATTTGTATGCTGCATACAGGTAAGGAAAAATGTCACGTGCTATCTTCTTCTCATCTCGCATAAATAGCAAGCCGATTATTTCTGGCTCATCTACAGTTCTGTTTATTAGAACAGGCGAACACCCCCGCCAAATAGGGTTTTATTCGTATAT
>CAIMCT010000408.1 GCA_903839535.1 uncultured Desulfobacteraceae bacterium | reverse complement strand
TGCTTCGATGAAATGCGGAACAATCACACCGGCCACCGGATCATCGGCGATCTTGCGAGTACCGACAGGATCATGCGAGATACTTTTTGGGTGGGCATCTATCCGGGGATGTCGGGGGAAATGCTGGCATACATGGTACAAACAATCGCTGAATTTGCAGGGTAATGGTGATTTTCAACAAAGAATATATCATCATGAAGCAACCAAACGTTCACTGTCAACGGTGTATTTCGGGATATTGTTTGTTGGTGATCATCTAATAGTTCGCATTAGCTTATTTTTAGAAAAGGTAGAAAGACAACCATGAAAATGAGAGTAGCTGATTATTTGACTGATACATTATATAAAGCCGGCGGAGAACATGTTTTTCTCATAACTGGCGGAATGATAATGCATCTCACGGATGCTTTACTGCTTCACGGGAAGCAGAAGTATATTTGCTGCCATCATGAACAGGCTGCTGTCATGGCGGCGGAAGCATACGGTCGATTTACGGGCGGACTGGGTGTGGCGTATGTTACAGCGGGACCAGGTGCGCTCAATACGCTTACGGGAATTGTGGGCGCATGGGTAGATTCTTCCCCATGCATTATCGTGGCGGGTCAGGCGAAATGCTCTCAGGCCAAGGTTACGGGGGTTCGGCAATTTGCTTTGCAAGGCTTTAATACCTTGCCGATTTTCAGTCAGGTTACCAAGTATGCTGTCATGCTTTCCGACGTTTCGAGGGTCAAGTACGAAGTTGAGAAGTGTATTCACCTGGCCACAAACGGTCGTGTCGGTCCAGTATGGATCGAATGTCCCGTGGATGTGCAAGGCAGCTACTTCGATCCTGATGCGTACGACGGTTTCAATCCTGGAGTTGAGTTCCCAACCAAACCTGACATGGAAGCCATAATTGATGAGGTTTTGTCAGAAATAGTCAGAAGTGAGCGGCCATGTATTCTTGCCGGTGCGGGAGTTCGTTTAGCCGGTGCGATCAGTGATCTCCATCGTGTAGCAGAATCATTCCATATTCCCGTGTTAACATCGCGCCTGGGCTTGGATCTGATGGGGTTTGAACAATCGCTATTTGTAGGCCATCCTGGTACCTACGGCGACCGGGCGGCAAACTTCGCCATACAGAACTGCGATCTGCTGATTATTGTTGGTTGCAGGCTTGGTGTGGGTTTGGTTGGTTATGACTATGCTGGTTTTGCACACCGTGCTAAAAAAATTATGGTAGATATAGATACTTCTGAATTGAATAAACCTTCTGTAATTCCAGATGTGAAGATTCACGCGGATGCCGGCGTGTTCCTTAAAACACTGCTTGATAGAGTACCAGATCAGGTAAACAAAAGAGAAAAGTGGATTGATCAGACACAGTTATGGAAGCACCGATATCCTGTAGATATACCTGTATATGAAGAAGAAAAAAATGGTATCAATTCCTATCATTTCATGCGTATTTTCTCGGAAAAGCTTCCGTCCGATGCTGTTGTAGTTGTGGATACGGGGTCGTGCTTTCATGTTCACGCCCAGGCATTCAAGGTAAAATTTGGTCAGAGGCATATTATTACCGGCGGCCTTTCGACTATGGGTTACTGTCCGGCGGCGACCGGTGTAGCTGTCGCCGCCGGAAGACAAATCTACTGTATCACAGGTGATGGCTCGTTCCAATTCAATATACAGGAACTTCAGACCGTCAAGCACAACAAGCTCCCCATCTGTTTCATTGTATTCAATAATAACGGTTATCTGCTCATTCGCCATACTCAGAATAATTTCATGAAGGGCCGCTTTATCGGCACACATAGGGAAACAGGTGTGAGCTTTCCGGATTTGCAGATCCTCAGTAATGCTTATGGAATAGATTATGTGCGGATTGCGTCCCTGGATGAGCTTGACGGGAAGCTTGAATTGGTTATGTCCATGAAAAGGCCTGTAATCTGTGAAGTGTTAACTCCCTCCGATCAATATCTGCAACCACGAGTCGCATCAAAGATGCTGGAGGATGGTACCATGGTTTCCATGCCCTACGACCACATGTTTCCTTTTCTGCCGGAAGAGGAATACCAGAATAATCAGATCGCTGACAAGAACTGAATAAACAATGACTTCTTCCTCTGAAAAAATAAAAGTTGCAATACTGGGTAGCGGCAATATCGGCACGGACCTTCTTATCAAGGTACTCCGCTCTCCCTACTTGGAGTGCACCCTGTTCATTGGGCGTAACATGTCATCAGGAGGGATGCACAAGGCAAGCAGCCTGGGAGTGCGTACTTCGGATCAGAGTATCGAAGCAATCGTAAATGATCCTGATTGCTGCGATATTGTCTTTGATGCTACCTCGGCCATTGATCACAAACGCCATTGGGCCGTTCTGGATGGTCTGGGCAAGACCGTTATCGATATGACCCCCGCCAAGATCGGCGCAATTTGTGTTCCAGCCATTAATCTGGATGATTGTCTGATCGAACGAAACGTCAACATGATTACATGCGGTGGACAGGCATCGCTGCCCATGGCATATGCCATAGCCCGGACTCATCCTGATGTTCACTATATAGAAGTCGTTTCGAGTATTGCCTCGCGAAGCGCTGGACCTGCAACCCGGCTGAACATTGACGAGTATGTTGATACCACGTCAAGTGCGCTACAGTATTTTTCCGGTTGTGAAAAAACCAAAGCAATCCTTATAATTAATCCAGCAAACCCTTGCATTGATATGCAGACCACTATCTTCGCGAAGGTGGAACAAGCGAATATCGAAGCGCTTAGGCTTGAGGTGGATGCCATGGTTCGTATCATCCAGAGCTATGTTCCTGGATATCAGATCATTCTACCCCCGACTCTGGAGAACAATCGTATCGTCATTATGGTGAAGGTGTTAGGTCTTGGCGATTACCTGCCACGTTACGCCGGCAACCTTGATATCATCAACTGTGCGGCAATTGCATTCGCTGAAAAGTATGCAAAGCTACGTTATGATCAATTACGAATCACGAATCACGAATCACGAATCACGAATTGCTTCTCCATAATTCGTAATTCATGGGAAGGGGTCGATAAATGCCAAAAATTTTGATTAGTGATCCGACGCTTCGGGATGGTAATCACGCGGTTAAGCATCAGCTCACCGCGAAACAGATAGCAGCCTATGCTTCGGCGGCGGAGGCTGCGCACATCCCCATCATAGAAGTCGGACATGGAAATGGCCTGGGAGCATCATCACTTCAAGTGGGAGAAAGCCTTCACGATGACGCTACGCTTCTTGAAGCCGCCCGAAAGCACCTTGTGAAAACCAAACTTGGCGTACATGTTATGCCTGGCTTTGCAACTATCAGCAAAGATATCAAACTCGCCATGGACATTGGTGTGGACGTGTTCCGTGTCGGCAGTCACTGCACCGAGGCGGATATCACGCAGCGGCACATCGGCTTTATCCGAAATAAGGGCAAGGAAGTTTATGGTGCCCTGATGATGTCTCATATGGCATCTAAAGAGGTATTGGCTGAGGAAGCGTACAAAATGCAATCTTATGGCGCTGATGGGGTGATGCTTTATGATTCTGCGGGGGCATTGCTGCCCGATGATGTTGAAGAAAAAGTCAGGGAGCTGGTTGCTCGTCTAAATATTGAAGTGGGGTTCCATGCACATAACAACCTGGGAATGGGTATCGCCAATTCGATTGCTGCGGTCAAAGCCGGTGCCACCATCCTTGATGGCACTGCATGCGGCTTTGGGGCCGGTGCAGGCAATACGCAGCTTGAGGTGCTTGTTGCTGTCCTTGAAAAAATGGGCTATTCAACGGGGATTGATTTTTATAAACTGCTTGATGCCTGTGATCTGGCGGATCGGGAAATCCTGTCGGTTATTCCCAGGATCAGCTCCATCAGTATCGTGAGCGCCCTGGCCGGTGTTTTTTCCGGTTTTTCCAAGCACGTAGAACGTATTTCAAAAGAATATGATGTTGATCCACGGGAGGTTTTCTTCGAGCTTGGACTAAGAAAAGTAGTGGCGGGACAGGAGGATCTTATTTTGGAAGTAGCGGCCGCACTTGCGGGCAAGGAGAAGAGGTGCGCATGAGTATGATGAATTTTGTTCGAGAAGATTTACGGACGGCCGTCGCCGGTGGTGCGACCGCCGTTGACGTTCTTCGTGAATCCTGTATTCTTGTCACCGGGGGAACCGGGTTTGTGGGGAAATGGCTGGCTGAACTTGTCGCTTTTTTAAATGATGAGCATGGTTTCAATATCAGGCTTTTGCTTCTTTCCAGAAACCCTCACACATTGGATATTCACGCGCCGCATCTACTTTGCAGAAAGGATATTTCACTGGTGGCGAAGGACGTGCGTAGCGTTATGGATATTCCTGAAGATGTTGAATGGATAATCCATGCCGCCGGTACGCCCGACAACAGGATTCACGCCTCGGACCCGCTTCGGGTCATGCAGGTTATCGCCCATGGTACGGGGGCTGTCCTTGAAGCTGCGTCACGGCTACCGCGACTTCAAAGAGTGTTGAATATCAGTTCCGGCCTGGTTTACGGACCTCAGCCTTTGAGTGTATCCAATGTGGCGGAAACTGTTTTTTCCGGCATCAACTGCGCCTCTGTGCAAACGATATATGCCGAAGCCAATCGTTTTGGCGAGAGCATTTGCGCAGCCTATCGCAATCTTCAAAGATTGCCCATCGTGACTGCAAGACCATTTGCTTTCATCGGACCTTATCAGCATTTGGACAGACCGTGGGCCATTAATAACTTCATCCGTGACAGCCTGATGGGTGGGCCAATACGCATTCTGGGGGACGGCGGGAAGGTGAGAAGTTATATGTATGCTGCGGACATGGCTTGGTGGATGCTTTCGATATTGGCCAGGGGCAGATCAGGAACAATCTACAATGTCGGTAGCCCTTCCGGTATCACCCTGAAAACTTTGGCTGAGAAAATTCTTCGGATTACAGGTGATTCACAGCCGATCCAGGTCAATCTGTCCCATGACTTTTCCGCAAAAAGGTCAATATTTGTCCCTGACGTTAGTCTGGCGGAAAAAGCTTTTGGACTTGGCCTCACGATGGATATAGATACCGCCATTCGTCGGACAATTCATTGGCACAGGGAGTTCACGACGTTGAAATGACGCGAACCCGGCAAATCAAACAATGCAAAATAAATTAACAGACGATCTTGAACATATTTTGCTCCATACAAAAGGCTTGTGGGAAGAGTTGCGGGGTCGACGGCTGTTCATCACTGGAGGAACCGGTTTTTTCGGTTGCTGGCTGTTGGAAAGTTTTGTCTGGGCCAATGATAAACTGAAGCTAAATGCAGAAGTGCATGTCCTTGCCCGAAATCCATCGGCTCTTCATAGCAAAGCCCCTCATATTGCAACTCACCCATCGGTTCACCTTCATGTCGGTGATGTTCGTTCATTTGCGTTTCCGGAAGGTGAATTTTCTCATATCATTCACGCAGCAACTGAAGCCAGCGCCAGCCTGAACAATGAAAATCCGCTCTTGATGCTGGATACCATTGTAGATGGTACACGACGCACATTGGAATTCGCCAGTTGTTGCGGCGCGCAAAAATTTCTGTTGATCAGCTCCGGGGCCGTCTATGGAAAGCAGCCGCCTGATATCACACATATTCCGGAAGACTATAGCGGTGCGCCCGACACGCAGTACCCACGGTCAGCGTACAGCGAAGGAAAACGGATAGCGGAACTTTTGTGCGCTATCTATTCCAAACAATATGGCATTGAGACCAAGATCGCACGCTGCTTTGCATTTGTGGGACCATATTTACCGCTGAATACTCATTTCGCCATTGGCAATTTTATCCGTGATGGGCTAAGCGGTGGATTGATACGGGTTAATGGTGATGGGACACCCTATCGTTCCTATTTATATGCCGCTGACCTGGCAATTTGGCTCTGGACGGTCTTGGTTCGGGGGGCAAATTGCCGTCCCTACAATATCGGGTCGGAACTTGATGTTACTATTTCTGCATTGGCGCAAACGGTTGCTGGTTGTTTTCAGTATCCTGTAAATGTTGCTATCATCGGAGAGCCTGTGCAGGGTCAACCAGCAGAACGCTACGTCCCTTCAACCCACAGGGTCAGGACTGACTTGAGATTGAGTGAGACGATTGATCTCAAGGAGTCCATCCTGCGAACAATCCATTGGTACAAGACACTGCCGAACATGCATCAGTTCTAAATATTGTGCTATATCTGAAACAATAAAGGACATCTTCCATACTATGGCCATAAAATCTATCAGTATTGTTACTCCCTGTTATAATGAAGCGGAAAATGTTCAAGAGCTTCATGAACGTGTTTTAAAAGTGATGTCATCACTATATGAGTTTAGCTATGAACACATTTTTATCGATAATGCATCAACAGATCTGACAGTTGAAATTCTGAAAGAAATCGCCGCTCATGACAATCGGGTAAAAATTATTGTCAATGCCAGAAACTTTGGCCATATCCGCTCACCCTACCACGCCCTTCTTCAGGCCAAGGGAGATGCGGTAATCAGTATTGTTGCTGATTTACAGGATCCTCCGGAGATGATTGCCGATTTCATCCAGAAGTGGGAGAATGGCTATAAAATCGTTATCGGTGTAAAGGAAAAAAGTGAGGAATCCCCATTTTTCTTTGCCGTTCGCAAGTTCTATTATAACCTTATCGGCAAACTTTCAGAAATTAGTCTCATCAAGAATTTTACAGGATTTGGTCTTTATGACCAGAAAGTTATAGAAGTTTTGAGACAAATTGACGACCCCTATCCTTATTTTAGGGGACTTATTTGCGATATCGGTTTTGAGAGGGCGGAAATCCAATATATCCAGCCCGTACGCCGCCGGGGCTTTACCAAGAATAACTTCTACACCCTTTATGATATGGCTATGCTCGGCATAACAAACCACTCCAAGGTACCTTTGCGATTGGCGACTATGACCGGTTTTGCCGTGGCGTTTTTCAGCCTGTTGCTGGCCTTTGGGTATTTTCTTTATAAACTGATTTTTTGGAACAGTTTTACATTGGGCATTGCCCCTTTGGTGATCGGATTATTCTTCTTTGGCTCAGTTCAACTTTTTTTTATTGGCATCATTGGAGAATACATCGGTTCCATTCACACCCAGGTCTTGAAGCGGCCGCTGGTGGTGGAAAAGGAACGGGTTAATTTTGATTAAACTCATGCGTGTTCCAATGACCAAATTCATGGCAAAACACCAGATAAAACTAAGATTTATCATGGTCGGCATTTGGAATACAGTTTTTGGATATCTTGTATTTATTGGTTTTGATTCACTTTTTATCCCTCTTTTTTCACAGCGTTATGTAGCCTATATGTCAGCAGCAGTATTTTCAAACATTCTTGCGATTATCAATGCCTACATATTTCATAAATATGTCACTTTTAAATCGAGAATCAAAGGTATCGGTATTATATTTGAATTCCTCAAATTTTCTACAACCTATCTGATTACCTTCTGTTTAAGCCTGCTGATCCTGCCATTGTTTGTCGAGGTTCTGAATGTAACGCCAAAAATAGCCGGTGCTCTGGTCATTTTCTGCTGCACGGTAATCAGTTATGTAGGACATTCGAAATTCACGTTTAGGGATTGAGGACATACATAGTGTCTGAACGAAAATGCAATATTTTCAAACTACAATAGCCCGCAGCTATGGCCTTAACAGTATTTTGGGCCCAATTAGAGATGTGTTGTATGATAAACGAATTTCAGAATATAAACACGATATGCCAGATGATTTTGTAATTGCGGCCGAAAAAACCTGTGTCCTGAAGGATTTTGTCCGGCTATTTTTCGAGAAGCTGAGAATGAACTGGGAAGATCATGTGCAATGCCGACCGGAACCCAACGGACATCATGATCAGCCGGGCAAATCCGGGCAAGGAGACATGGAAATACTCGGCTGGCGGACGACTCATTCAATATAGGATGTCGTGTGCCTTATGGTTGATGATCGTTTATTAAAAACCTGTCTTGACTTTAGGAGGAAACCATAATAATCAAATCGCAGGTTTAAAATTTAATCAATAAGTTTTTTTTGGGTACTCAGAACTATGCCATGTTGGCATACAAATCAAAATCGCGATGTATTTTCTAAGGAGGAAACCATGTATTACAAATCGTTAGTGTTTGTTTTTTTAGCATTTTTGATGATTCCAGTTCAACGCACCGAATCTGCCGATTCAAAATCCAAAAATACTCCACCCACATCGCCGGATCCATATGAGATTGCTCTGGCGGATGGAATTATTTTTAGTAATCCCGACTACCCATCATTTCTTGAAAACGTCAGCGGAATGTCAGGTCGAGAGGCATGGGGCAGATGGAGCGATGGAAAAGAAGTTGTCTTCACTTTTAAGAAATCCCTGCCAGCAAAATTTGATTTGGTGTTAAAGGCTAGCGTTATATCTTCAAATGAAAACAAGCCGATTCCTTTCAAAGTTGGAAAGTGGTCCGGCTCGCTTAATATGCCTGTAGGATCGATTGATAACGCAAAAGAATATAGACTGCATGTTAATAATAGCACAAAGTCCAAAGAAATACGGATTACTATTCCGAACCCAGTACAACCAGGAACTACTGATACAAGATATTTGGGAATTGCTTTCATCACAATGAAAATTATTGCCGCCAATCAATTGCTAAATTAATTCAAAAGAGATTGTGGTGTACAAATAAGTACATACCATCACTGAAAAATTTAGTGCATCGCATCTGGCGTTATTTACTTTAACGTCGAGTTTTTTGTATCATTCTTAAATTTCATCGAACGCTCTTGTGCCCGCTAATCACAACTAAAATCGAAAGAATTCCCCCCTTTGAAAAAAGGGGGTTAGGGGGGATTTAGGAGGCTATCC
>CAIMCT010000407.1 GCA_903839535.1 uncultured Desulfobacteraceae bacterium | reverse complement strand
TCCCTGCTATCACATTCATAGCGAAGTACCTTTTCCGCCTTGTCATCAAAGGGCAGTAATATAAAAAATTCTCCTGTATCAAAATTACACCTCATAGCAGGGGGTTCAACAAAAAATATCTTGAACATCTCAAGATCAATGCTTTTAGACAGGCCTTTAACGTCAGTTATGCTGTTGATTCCACACATATATGACTTTTCTGGATAATCTGGATTGTAATACTCGATTATCAAGTTTTTAATTCGCTAAAGCTTCATTTTTATATTTCAAAGATGGTGTTGGTACGAGCTTGCCCAAACACCTTCCCGACATGTGTTTGGAAGAAGGTAACAAATTGTCTATGACCGCAAACGACGGTTGGACTTAATTAATCCTATTTTTTCAAGTTGTTGTAATTTTATGCTGATCATTGATCATCTTTATATTCTTATTGTTATCCCATATTTCAGATTAATGCACTAAAAAATCAAAGAAAAGCTGGTTTTTTTGTGGTTCCATTGATAATCCTTACGCTGCAAATAAACATAAAACGTAAAGGTTATCAATTGAATTATGAAGATAATTGATAAAATAATCGTCGATGATGCCTTTAATTATTTTCAAATAGAGAAAATAATTACGGTACTCAAGTTCTCCGAGTTGTTACATAGTTCAGTTATAACCTGGGTTTACCACTTGCGGGCATATGCATCAAGCTAACCATGTGATATGTTAACGATTGAGCAAAATTCGAGCTTCAAAATTACGTCTAAGAATTTATTTACAGATACATAAAAAAATGCTTGATTTCTTGACGATATCATTTTATAGTGCCGTCTATATAACCCGGTTGAACACAAAGCAAAAAGAACTCCTCAATAGATTGGAATTACCACAGCCAACAGTAAATAAAATTCTTGAAAAAGTCAAGATTTCTGTGAAAGAATAATTTACGTCTAAGAAAATTTGCTTGAATTGAGCATTGGCGGTACTTTAACTCCTGGAAGTGGTAAAGCCAGGTTATAAGTAAGTCCTCAATAACATCGAAAATGGGCGCAACTACCGTTGAATTTGTTTTCAGACTGTTCGTTAAAGGTAGAAAATTATGAAAAGAAAGGAAAATTATGCCTACTCGACTGAAAAACCGAAGAGTGCTATTAGCATCGTCATTTGTATGTTGTTTAATTTTGATCCTGGCATGTGCCGTGTGGGCTGGCGATAAAGGTATTTCGTGGAATAGCATCCCACCTGAGGCTTCAAGTAATAATGACTTTGCAAGAATCATTATCGGGATTGATGGACAAAATATCGCTGAACTTAGCGCTGATTCGAGCAAACACCAGGTAATTACCCCGGAAGAGAGCAAAAATGGTCCCCAGACTGATGCCATTAACGCCGACATGGCTCTGGAGAATGCCATCGGCCAGGCGGCCGACTTGGTGCTTTTTGCCTTGGACCAATCCGATTATAAGATCATCCGCCGTTATTCCGCTTTTCCCTTCATTGCCATCAGTGTGAACCAGAAAGCATTTGAGGCACTCAAGGTCAATCCTGAAGTAATCTCCATTGAGATTGACATGCCTGTCCCGCTTCCGTTGCCGGTTCCCGACGATGGATCGAAAGATGCGACAGGTGCTTCATTTTTGGATGCACCTAAAGCAGAGGAGACTTTAGCGAATTTGAACTGGGGTCCGTCCAAGATCGGCGCAGACATCGCTTGGGCCGGGGGCTACACCGGCGCAGGTTGGTATGTTGCCATTTTGGACACAGGCATAAGGCGTACACACGAGTTCTTCGCCGGCAAGACCATCGTAGAGGCCTGCTTTTCGAGCGAAGCTAACTGCCCCGGTGGTACTACTTCGTCCATTGGACCTGGCAGCGCGGTCCATTATTCGAGTACCTATTCAGGCTACGACCATGGCACCCATGTGTCGGGAATTGCCGCGGGGTGGAAAAGCGATGGCAGTGTGGCAGGGGTGGCAAAAAATTCCAACATTATAGCCATCCAAGTTTTTTCCAAATTAGGGAGTCCCTATATTGCGGCTTACTACTCTGATATATTAGCCGGACTTAACCATGTTTATTCGCTGCGCAACACCTATAGCATTGCGGCGATCAACATGAGCTTGGGTGACAGCACCTACACATCGGCCTGCGACTGGCACTCGCTCAAACCCGCGATCGACAGTTTGAGAAATGTCGGTATAGCAACAGCTATCGGCACGGGCAGCGATGGATATTGCGCGGGGATAAGCGCCCCGAGCTGTATTTCCAGTAGCATAGCGGTTTCGTCCTCGCACTCCTTAGATCAGGAGAGCAAATTCAACAACTGGAGTAGTACTCTCACAACACTTTTTGCCCCTGGAACTTTGATCTGTTCCTCGACAGGCGATTCGGACACAAGCTATTCATACTGGAACGGAACCTCCATGGCAGCTCCGCATGTAACCGGGACTTGGGCCATTCTTCGCCAAAACAGACCAAACGACTCCGTCAGTACGATACTAAACCGGGTTTTGTCGGGTGGAGTTGCTATTGTAACTGGCTGTGGCAGCGGTCTTTCCAAGCCCCGAGTCTATATTCCCAATGCGCTACTATCAACTCCAACTCCTGGAGTATCTACGCTCCTTTGGGCGGAAACCACCGGTCGCGCGTCAATCTGGACTATGGATGCAGATGGCAGTAAGACCAGCGAAATGCTTTATGGCCCTTACGCAGATTGGACTGCCAAGAGCTATCACAAGAACAGTGATGGAACTGCGAATATGCTCTGGGGCCGAACTGACGGATATGTGCCTCTCTGGATGATTGACGCAAGTGGCAACCCGACCAGCACATCTTATTATGGTCCTTACCCAGATTGGACTGCCAAGAGCTATCACAGGAATAGCGATGGAACTGCAAATATGCTCTGGGGACGAATTGACGGCTATGTGTCGCTCTGGAGTATGGGTGTCAGTGGCAATCCGACCAGCATGTCTTATTATGGCCCTTACCCAGGTTGGACTGCTACATGTTATCACGGAAACAATGATGGGACCGCAAATATGCTCTGGGGGCGAATTGACGGCTATGTGTCGCTCTGGATGATGGATGCAACTGGCAATCCGACCAGCATGTCTTATTACGGTCCTTACCCAGATTGGACTGCCAAGAGCTATCACAGAAATAGCGATGGAACTGCAAATATGCTCTGGGGACGAATTGACGGCTATGTGTCTCTCTGGAATATGGATGTCAGTGGCAATAAAGCCAGCGAAATGCTTTACGGTCCTTACGACGGTTGGACTGCTCAAGATTACGATTGATAGCTATCGTGAGAGATATCAGGCTACCCACACAAAGCGGAACACTTTCGACACTGCCGGACCTCTCCATCCTTTTATTCTTTTGACGAGGGGAGTCAATTCTGATACACTCCCCCGGTGTTGTTTGTTTGCAAAAGTTAAAAACACTGAAAGAGGAGAGAGATGTGAGCATCAGATTCCGTTGCAGTTTGGTTTTTTTGTTGATTTGTAACCTCGCAGTGGTTTCTGTGAGGAGAATAAGCTGGCTTATATATCCAAAAGCAGTGTTCATAGATGCATGAAAGCCATTGAGAAGAGGAATACCCACCAGGAGTCCTGGATTTGGGAAACACCTGAGGGAGGCAATGACTTTTTCGAATGTTTTTTGCAGCACAATTCGTTTTCGGCATAATGTCTGGCATTGGAGTAGAAAAGATATCCTTATTTTTTACTTTGCTTCGCCTCGAAAAGCATGTTGGAGTATCTCCTTCATCACTTAGAAATATGGTCAAGATCATGGAGGAGAAAGTATCGGAATACAAGAAAATACAAGAAGAATCCCATACACTGAACAGCAATAGTGAAGTTGTTGTCGGAGGAGATGAAACTTTTTTCAGAACATTAAGTACATTTCTGCACCAGAATGCTTTCAGGCCGGTGGATACCTACGACCTTATGAAAACGGTAAAAGAAGTGAGCGGTAAGAATATGGATTGGTTCTTTGAGCAGTATATCTTCAGTCCCGGTCATCCGGTTTTTGAAGTCAGCAAGTCCTGGAATGAGAATGCAAAAAAATTAACACTCACAATTCTTCAAAAGCAGGATTCAATAG
>CAIMCT010000406.1 GCA_903839535.1 uncultured Desulfobacteraceae bacterium | reverse complement strand
TTCGTGTTATAGTAAGTAACATAATTTAGTTTAACTTCCCGTCGAAGAATGATGAAATTCTGCTCTTGTCTTTCTTCAGAACACTCATAACACCTTCTGTTTTTAAGCGAAGCTCTGCTTTGCTCGTCGCTGTCGAAGCATTCATCTTCTTTGTCTTCACAAATCCCCAGGCCTTCTCCGTTGGATTGAACTCTGGAGAATATGCCGGAAGAATTTCTAAACGAAAATTTCTCTTATGCTTCTCCTGAAAACTGCGCACAACTTTCGCAATATGAATCGGAGCGCCATCAACGACCAAAATTATTTTCCGAGAGGGAAATTCTCTTCTTAGCTTCCGAACAAATCGCAAAAATGTTTTCGACGTGAACGTTTCATCCTCCTGAGTAAGTTCAAAGCAGAGCCGCCCCTGTTCATTAACGGCCGCCGTAATCCCAACATGCTGCCCTCGTCTGCCCGACACACGCACAATTGGCGTGATTTTTGGGAATGCCCATGTTTTACCGACATAGGGTATAAGAGAGATCAAACTTTCATCTGCGTAAAATAATAACGCTTTGGTCTTCTTTGCATATGCAAGAATTTCAGGAAGCCTTTTATTCTTCCATTCTCGTACAGCTTTCGGATCCTGCTCAAGTGCTCGACGCTCAGGTTTCTTCAGATGCATGCCCAAGCGATGCAGGAATCTTGGCATGTGTTTACGATGGTATTCAATTCTGAAGAGCTTTTTAATCAGATGCCGCACACGGGGCCCTGACCATAAATCTGTTGGATACCCTAACGCCGTAGCTGGACGGCGCAAACAGCGGATCAATGACTTAAACTGTTCTTCGTTCAGACGAGGTTCAACGCCGCAACCCGTTGTTGATTTTAATCCCTGAACCCCATGATCACGAAATATCCACAGCCACTTATAAACAGCTTGCACCGTCACACCAAAGGATTGGGCGATGACCGTGATATCAACCTTTGACTTATAAAGATTGATTGCCGCCAAGCGGTAACCTTCAAGCGCATCATGTGACAGGGATCGTCCGTCGATTTTCATCAACATCTATTATAATCGCTCGGTACGGCCTATCAATCATATTTTAAACTAAATTACGTTACCTACTATATGTTTCCATTCAAGGCGCTGGAGCCGTGTGTGGAACGTTTTAAATATGCCCTGGAGAGCGGCGCGGCCTGCGTGATCACCGGCGAGATCGGTTCCGGTAAATCCACGACCTTGCGGCTGTGCTCCACCAAACTTCATCCGGCAAAATACAAAACCATCGCGCTTATTGCGCACAGTGGTTCATGGAATGAGTTGCTGCGGCAGATCATCCTGTCCTTCGGTGCCGAATGCCGGACCAATTCCCTGGCGGTCCTGATCAGGACCGCGCGAAATCTTATCCTGGAAGTGGTCCAGAAGAAACAGGTCCCTGTATTGTTGATCGACGAAGCCCATTTGTTACGGCAGGAGATCTTTGGGCAGATCCATACGCTGACCCAGTCCGAATATGATTCCAAATCAATTTTGCCCATGATGCTCTCGGGGCAGAACCAGCTTCTGGACAAATTGCTGTCTTACACGGCCCGCCCGCTGGCATCCCGGATCGTTGCCAAATCACATCTGGAGGCGCTGGCGCTTGCCGAAATGACTGCCTATCTGGATCATCACCTGAAGGTCACCGGTGTCAACCACGGGCTTTTTGTCGAGAATACAGCCCACGCCATCCATCAGGGGTCAGGAGGCTTCCTGCGCAAGGCCAATCTCCTCGCCAGAGGTGCCCTAATGGCCGCTGCCTGGGAAAAATCGCAATTAGTCACCGCCGAACACGTCCGGCTGGCGGCTACCGAATTAATTTGAGAGGTTCAATTTAGTGTGAGAAAGAAAGACGAATTAATTTGAGAGTCTACAATAACCGCTGACATAAATGATACTAACGGAATCGATCTCATCCAGACGAGCCCAGCGGGAAAGACTGGGACAAACCTCAGCATCACATTTGTACCCAGGAAGGCCAAGCCTTTGATTCAACCACATATATCTCGCCGGAAAGATACAGACGATGTTCTTGTCGCCAGACTCTCTTTTAATCTTATTCTGTCCGGAGAAATAGGCCTCGATGGTCGCTTCAAGCTCCGCCTGAGGATCGACTTTTCCCCGTTGGATTGAACTCTGGAGAATATGCCGGAAGAATTTCTAAACGAAAATTTCTCTTATGCTTCTCCTGAAAACTGCGCACAACTTTCGCAATATGAATCGGAGCGCCATCAACG
>CAIMCT010000405.1 GCA_903839535.1 uncultured Desulfobacteraceae bacterium | reverse complement strand
GTCCAATAAACCTGAAAAATGGCTGAGACTGGCAGTATGGTTGATAATTCCCCCCTTGTTTGGTATTCTGTCCGTCATGTTGGGACAGGATGCCAACTGGGATCTTCGAAATTATCATTACTACAACCCCTATTCATTTATAAACGGCAGAATGGATTTTGATGTCCTGCCTAGCCAGGTCGCCAATTTCTACAATCCGCTCCTTTATGTTCCTTTTTACTATGCCGTTAACCTCTTCTCTCCCAAATGGGTGGGGTTTTTACTGGGCTGGATTCAGGGCTACAACTTTCCGCTTCTGCTGGCGATCACCAGGTTGATTATACCCAAAGGCAGTGGCGCGGGTTCCTTCTGGAAGCGTGAATGGGTTTGTTTTGGCATTTCGCTGATCGGCATGCTGGGTGCCGCCAATATTTCCGAACTGGGAACCATGTTCAGCGACAACCTTCTAAGCATTCTGATACTGTCTTCCCTTTGGATCATTTTGTACACGATGCGGCATTTGTTATCACCCGGTTGGCGGATCAAACTTGGCATTGTGATCGGGGCAGGCTTCTTGGCAGGCGCCGCCATCGGATTTAAACAGCCGGCAGCCATCTATGCCATCGGACTGTGCGCTGCATTTTTCGTTCTTAAAACACCTTTCATGCAACGGTTCTTTCTGTCTTTTTTTTACGGCATCGGCGTACTTTCAGGCATCGCAGCAACAGGAGGATACTGGCTGCATGAAATGTGGGTAAGGTTCAAGAATCCCCTCTTTCCTTACTTCAACCTCCTGTTTCAGTCTCCAATGGCCACCATAGGAGACTACCGGGATACGCAGTATCTTCCAGACAACATCGGCGAAGCCGTGATATCTCCTTTCTTTTTTGGGTTTGCACCCTACGAATTTTCCGAAGTGGCGTTCCGGGATCTGCGAATTCCCCTTCTTTATGTTCTGCTGCTGACGCTGCTGGTTCATAAAATTATCCAATTCGTTTCATTCTGGCCGCAACAGCAAACGACCTTGACATATCCGGTTTTAGACTCCGCAAGCCGTTTTCTGATAGCATCCGGAATTCTTTCCTATCTAACCTGGTTGAAAATGTTCGCCATTTTCAGGTATGCCCTGGTCATTGAACTGCTGGCCCCCCTGGCAATATGGCTGATTCTGAACAGAATGATCCGCAGCAGCATCGCAAGATATGTAGTGGCGGGGGCTAGTTTGCTGATGATCATGGCCACCCTGAGTCCAGCCGACTGGGGGCGGGTGTCCTGGGGAGATGATTATTTCGGAGCGAAACTGCCTGTCATTGAAAAACCGGAAGACACCATCGTCATCATGACGGGTGCTGATCCAACATCCTACCTGATTCCCCTGTTTCCCAAAGAAATTCGATTTGTTCGCATCCAGAGCTATTTCACCGGGCCGTCCAGTCATCCCAACGGCTATGACCGCCTGATGGAGGATATTATTTCCATACACACCGGCCGCATCTACGTTCTGTACCGGTCTTATGAAAATATCGGCGCCATCTCAGCGCTTGACGCTTACGGGTTAGACCTGGAAAGCGATTCATGCCAGGTTTTCAAACCGCATATCGATTCCAACACTATAGACCCACTCCATTTTTGTGCAGTAACCAAAAGATATGGCCATGAATGAAATTCAAGATTCCGCCGGCTATCGGGTGGCTGTTCTGATTCCTTGCTTCAATGAAGAAAAGACTATTGGAAAAGTGGTCGGAGATTTTCGAAAGGTGCTTCCAGATGCCGAAATTTACGTCTATAACAACCGGTCCACCGACCGGACCGTTGAAATCGCAACAGCAATTGGAGCCATTGTCCGGGATGAAACCCATCCTGGCAAAGGCAATGTTGTCCGGCGAATGTTTGCAGACATTGAAGCAGATATCTATGTTCTGGTGGATGGTGACGATACATATCACGCCCCAAGCGCACCCACAATGGTCCAAAAACTTATCGTGGACCGCCTGGACATGGTGGTCGGCACAAGGCTCAGCGATTATTCGGAAAATGCGTTCCGCCTGGGGCACCGGTTCGGCAATGACCTGCTGACCGGATTTCTCGGCATGCTGTTTGGCAGAAATTGTACTGACATTCTTTCAGGCTATCGGGTGTTTTCCAGAAGATTTATCAAATCCTTTCCGGCAGTTTCCAAAGGATTTGAAACCGAATCAGAGCTAACAGTTCATGCCCTTGAACTGCGAATGTCCATCGGAGAAATTACCACCCCGTATCAAACCCGGCCGCAGGACTCGGTCAGCAAACTCAGGACTTATCGGGACGGCATGCGTATATTGCTTATGATCCTCGTCATGTTTAAGGAAGAACGGCCCCTGACGTTTTTTTCACTTGTCTTTGGATTTCTGTCCATGTTATCGCTGTTGCTGGCATATCCGATTTTGATTACATATTTGCAAACGGGTCTGGTACCACGCTTTCCGACTGCCATTCTTTCAACTGGAATTATGACTCTGGCGTTTCTCAGCCTGACCTGCGGATTTATTCTTGACACGGTAACACGCGGAAGACGGGAGCTGAAACGATTGATTTATCTGTCTATTCCAGCCTTAACTGGCAAATAAACACTCATGGCATGGTCTATGCCGCCCCAATGAATGAAAATTATTTCTCACGCAAAGAACGGCAGGGGCGACCGGCCGGTCGCCCCTACTTGTTTCGTGGTTTAAAGTATTTTCACGGTAAACAAAAAATGGCCTAAAACACTTTGTCCGAGGCTTGTTTGATACGATCTTCACGTTGACGGGCTTCTTCTTTTTCGATATTCAGAAGCTCTTCAAGGCTGTTTACATAATAGATCATGATGTGATATTCGGGGTTTCCATAACGGTCACTCTTAACGGAAACCAGTAACAAATCGTTATATTTTCTCCAGAAACTGGATTTGAGTGGCGATTCCAAACCCGGAATTTCTTCCGGATGGCCATACTTTTGATTAAGCGCATCAATGATGATGTCGGCTCCGTCATGCGACACTGTAATGCTTAAGTACAGGGGTCTCTGTGAGTATCCTGAAAAAAGTATCTCGACATACTTGAAAGGAACATTCGCTTTCTGGGAATACCGGTACATCAGCTTGACGGTTTGATGCTCAATCCGCTCCCGAGGGGGGTAATTCAATTGGAGGTTCAGTGCGTAAAGTTCAGGAAAAAATGTTTGTATAAACTCCGGGCTGTTGACGGATAAATCAATCTGGCTTCGATAGGCGATTGCATCGGAGCCCAGACGGTCGTTTAAGGCGCTTCGGACACTGCTGTTGAATCTGGTGTTGGATCCAAGATCAAAAAAAGTAAAACTTTCAGGCAGTTCTTTAAAAAGCTGACGGTTTGTTGAAGATGAAAACCGTTGTTTTTTTTCCAGATACACCCCACCCAGCGCCGCCAGAAGAATAACAACTGAAATCGCTGCAACCCATTTATTGAGTTTCGGTATCGACATAACGTTAAAAACTCCTTAACACCCCTTATTTCAGGATACCCATTCCAGGCGCCTGTTATTGATTCTTGCACAACAATTTGTCGTAAAAATCAAAAAAGATCAATTGATTTCATTATCCCGTTGATATATGAACCTGAAACCATGTTAAGCTCTTCGTGGAACAATCTCAAACAAAAAAGGAAAAAAAGATGAAAAAAGATGAACTGATTCAGCAGATGGCAGATGGGGCGGGCATTACCAAGACCCAGGCGGCAAAAGCTTTAAACTCGCTTGTTGAGGGGATTTCTGGCGCACTAAAGGAAACGGACGGCAAAATCACCTTGATTGGCTTTGGCACATTTTTAAAAGTGCACCGAAAAGCCCGGCAGGGTGTTAATCCCGCAACCGGCGCCAAAATCCAGATTGCGGCCACGGATGTGGTCCGGTTCAAGGCTGGGAAAACCCTTAAAGATATTGTTGGGTAAGTGAATTGCGTTGTTGTCGTCTCTGGGGGCAGGCTGTTGCATACTGTCTGCTTTCTGCTTGAAACAGACATCATCGCCAGGAGGTCAGAATGATTTTTGAAAAACCAGGCCCTTCCAACACGGATCAGGCCCTGGCCACCGCCTTCCAGAGAGGAAATCAACTGGGTCTTGAGGAAGTGGTTGTCAGTTCATCATCGGGGACAACCGCTTACAAGGCATTGGATGTTTTTGTTGGTTTTCGCCTGACTGTCGTGACCTATCACTGTGGATTTCGGGAACCCTTTAAAACCGTCATGCCTGATAGTGTTAAACGCGATCTGGAAAAAAAAGGTGTCACAGTGGTTTCAGCCACTCATGCCCTCTCCGGAGTGGAACGATCCATTTCCAAAAAATATCAAGGACTGTATCCTGCCCTTTTGATTGCCGACACCTTAAAATTATTTGGTCAGGGAACCAAGGTGGCGGTAGAAATCTCCATAATGGCAGCCGATGCAGGCGCCCTTTCCGGAAATGACATCGTCGCTATCGGCGGCACCATAAAGGGAGTCGATACAGCACTGATTATCAGACCGGCCAACCAGTCGGACATTTTCACCGATTTACATATTCGTGAAATTATCTGTAAACCCAGGACATGGGGATGAAAGGAGAATTATTGAAGGTTATAGACTTACGCAGCGACACGGTTACCCAACCGACCACGGCCATGCGGGCGGCGATGGCCGCGGCGGAAGTCGGCGATGATGTTTATGGCGAAGACCCCACGGTCAACCGGCTGCAGGCCATGTGTGCAGAAATGCTTCAGAAAGAAGCGGCATTGTTTGTCTCCAGCGGCACCCAGAGCAATCTTCTGGGGCTATTAAGCCACTGCGAGCGCGGAGATGAATACATCGTAGGACAGCAGGCCCATACATACAGGTATGAAGCCGGCGGCGGCGCAGTCTTGGGAAGTATTCAACCCCAGCCGCTTGATTTTTTGCCCGATGGAACTCTGGATCTGGGCCGGGTTCGATCGCTCATCAAACCCGATGATTTTCATTTTGCAAAAACCCGGCTTCTCTGCCTGGAAAATACTCAGGCAGGCAAGGTGCTTCCCTTGGACTACCTGGCGGAGGCATTCGCCTTTGCAGGTTCTAACCAATTGGGGCTTCATCTGGACGGAGCCAGAATATTCAATGCAGCCGTCAAACTAAGGGTTCCGGTTCATGAGATTGCACGTCATGCCGATACAGTCTCAGTTTGCCTGTCCAAGGGCCTTGGCGCGCCTGTAGGGTCAATACTCTGCGGCCCATCGCACCTCATTCAAAAAGCGCTTCGCTGGAGAAAAATGCTTGGAGGCGGTATGCGCCAGGCTGGCATTTTGGCTGCGGCAGGGATTGTCGCCCTTACGTCCCATGTTGAACGCCTTGCTGAAGATCATGATAATGCGGTGTTTCTGGCACAGAAACTCTCCGAGATTACCGAGATTCGAATCGATCTTGATGCGGTTCAGACCAATATGGTGTTTATGGAAACGCCTGAACGGTCAAGCACATTGCTTACATCTTTTTTAAATGATCGCGGCATTCTGGTAAGCGGAAGAGGAAATTTTAGACTCGTAACGCATTTGGATATCACTGGATCCGATATTCAAAAAGTGATTGATGCTGTCAAAGATTTTTTTGTTCAAAATCCTTCATGATTTTTTTATCATCCGTCACGACCATTAGGTTATCACATAGATGGTTTCTGTGAAAAAAAACCAAAAAACCATTTTCGTCTGCCAGTCCTGCGGATACCAGACCCCAAAATGGATGGGAAAATGCCCGGAATGCGGTGCATGGGAAAGTCTTGTTGAGGAAGAAGATTCCTTTGTTCAGGTCGGCTCCCGATTTTCTTCATCAAGGTCTAAACCCATTCCCATTGATCAGGTGATATGCGACACCGAGGAGCGGCTGCCAAGCGGCATCGGGGAATTTGACCGGGTACTGGGGGGCGGCCTGGTAAAAGGTTCGCTGGTTCTGATCGGCGGAGACCCTGGCATAGGCAAATCGACATTAATGCTTCAGGCGCTTCACTGCTTTGCGGTTCAGGGGCATCGCGTGCTTTATGTATCCGGCGAAGAATCGGTTCGTCAGCTCAGTATGCGCAGCAAAAGGCTCTCTACCCTGTCATCCAATTTTCTCGTCGTTTCCGAGATTGACATCGACATCATTCTCTCTATGCTGGAATCCGTCAAACCCGATGTCTTGGTGATTGATTCCATCCAGACAATGTTTAACAGCGATCTTTCTGCTGCTCCTGGAAGTGTCAGCCAGGTTCGTGAAGCCACTCTTCGCCTGATGCTGGCAGCCAAGAAAACCGGCATTCCCATGTTTCTGGTAGGTCATGTCACCAAAGAGGGAGCCATTGCCGGCCCCAGACTTTTGGAGCACATGGTGGATACCGTGCTGTATTTTGAAGGGGACAGAAATCATCTGTTCCGCATTCTCAGGGCAGTCAAGAACCGGTTCGGCTCAACCAATGAAATCGGCGTGTTTGAAATGCGGGATAAGGGGCTTGAAGAAGTGACCAATCCTTCGGCCATTTTTCTCGCCGAACGGCCTGCCCATGCTCCGGGATCTGTGGTAACCGCCAGCATGGAAGGAACCAGGCCCATCCTGATCGAGATTCAGGCCCTTGCCAGCAGCACCAACTGGGGAACTCCTCGAAGAACCATACTCGGACTGGATTCCAATCGTGTGGCGCTCCTGATGGCGGTAATTGAAAGAAAGCTGGGCATTCACCTGATGGGCCATGACCTGTTTATGAATGTCGCCGGCGGCGTTCGGACAGATGAGCCGGCAGTAGATCTGGGAATTGTCTGTGCAGTGACATCAAGCTTTCTGGATAAACCCATTGACGACAGCACGGTTGTTGTGGGAGAAGTCGGCCTGACCAGCGAGGTTCGGGCCGTCGGCCAGGTTGATGCGCGAATCTCGGAATCCTGTAAACTGGGGTTTACCCGGTGCCTGATTCCTTCCAGCAACCTGAAACGGGCATCCGCAGTCCAGGGAATAGAGCTTATCGGAATTCAGTCACTGAAAGAGGCCATGGAGATTCTTTTTTAATGCAAAGCCCCCGATCCAAAAAAAATCCATGGGAAGATCATTACACCCAGAAGGCCAGAAAAGATCATTTCCCGGCCAGATCCGTTTTTAAGCTTCAGGAAATTCAGCAAAAAGTCAATCTGATTCAAAAGGGAAACAGCGTTCTGGATCTGGGTTGCTCGCCGGGTTCATGGCTGATGTTGGCCGCAACCCTCACAGGACCTGCAGGAAGCGTCGTCGGTATTGACCTGAAACCCGTGACTGTTAGTCTTCCTTCCCATGTCCGTGTGTTTATCGCCGATATGCTGGCCCTGCCCGATGAGATATCAGATGCCATTGGCCGGGAATTTCATGTGGTCATCAGCGACATGGCACCTTCAACAACCGGTAGCAAGTCCGTTGATGCGACCAGATCCTTTGATCTCAGCCAGGCGGCGCTCACCACTGCACAAAACAGACTCTTGCCCGGAGGGGCTTTTGTTTGCAAAATATTTCAAGGCGAGGATTTTAACCAGTTCATCCAGCGGATTAAATCCCTGTTTAATCTTCATCGAATTTTTAAGCCCCAGAGCAGCCGAAAGGCAAGCCGGGAAATTTACATCATTGGACTAAATAAACGATAAAAAAACAGATGCCAGATGACGAACGACAGATGACGGAAAACAGAAGAATATTTTCCGCCTTATGTCTTCCGCCGTCCGCCATCTGGCTTTAAGGAGGCTTATCATGTCAGGTCATAACAAATGGTCAACCATCAAGCACAAAAAAGGCGCTGCCGATGCCAAAAGAGGTAAAATATTTACCAAGCTGATCAAAGAAATCACCATTGCAGCCCGGATGGGAGGCGGAGATCTCGCATCAAACCCCAGGTTGCGAACCGCGGTTCTGGATGCAAAAAGTGAAAACATGCCCAAAGAAAATATAGATAGGGCCATAAAAAAAGGCACCGGCGAGCTTGAAGGTGTTAGTTATGAAGAAAGCACTTACGAAGGCTATGGCCCAGGCGGCGCAGCCGTCATCGTGGAATCGCTGACCGACAATAAAAATCGGGCTGTGGCTGAGATCCGTCATATCTTCAACAAGTGCGGCGGGAATCTTGGTGAAAATGGGTGTGTAGCCTGGATGTTCAACAAAAAAGGCTACATGAGCGTTGATCTCAAGGCCACAACCGAAGACAAGCTTATGGAAATCGCCTTGGAGGCCGGCGCTGAAGATGTTCGGGAAGATAAGGACTGCTTCGAGATCATTACGGCGCCTGCGGATTTTGAATCAGTCCGCCTGGCCATGGAAAAGGCCGCCATTCCCTTCAGCAATGCGGAAGTTACGCTGCTGCCCCAGACTACATTGAATCTGGAAGGAAAAGAGGCCGAGCAGATGATCCGTCTTATGGATACCCTTGAGGACTGTGACGACGTTCAGAAGGTTCACACCAACGCCGACATCTCGGATGAAATCATGAGCCGGCTTTAAAAAATGCTCGGTAACGTTGCGGGGGCTTACAGCTCCCGTTTGGGAAACGAAAAGGGGGTGTAGCCCCCTCAACACTATTTTTCTGAAAAACTACAATAGAATCATCCCGCAATGCCGATCATCCTCTGAACCGATTCAAGGGCGGGAACTCGAACCGATTCCGGTACCTTCACCTGACCTTCAAGGGTTTCCAGGCTTCTGATCACGTCTTCCAGATGAATTTTCTTCATATCAGGACAAATCATGCTCTCCGATGCCAGATAGAACGATTTATCCGGGCAAGCTTTTTGCAGGGCATACATCAGCCCCACTTCTGTTCCCACAATAAATGAATGACGCGGCGATGTTTTTGTGAACTTTACCATGCCGGAGGTGCTGAGTACGGCATCCGCCATATCCAGAATGGCTTTACGACATTCGGGATGAGCCATGAATACTGCATCCGGATGCGCTTTTCTGGCCGCCTCCACTGCTTCTGGTGTAAGACAGTCATGAATCGGGCAATATCCTTCCCAGGCGTGAACGATTTTCAGTGTTTGCGAGGCCGCATAACCGGCTAGGTTTCGATCGGGTGTCATCAGTATCTCCGGCGCATCCAGACTGCTGACCACGGCAACCACATTGGCGGAAGTACAGCAGATGGTGGACAGAGCCTTTACTGATGCCGGAGAGTTGATATATGTCACGACCGGCATAGGCCCCAGCTCCGCCAGTTTTGTCAAAAGCGCTTCGGGCGTAATCATATCGGCCATGGGGCAGCCGGCATTCAGGCTGGGAAGCAGAACGGTTTTTTCGGGGGATAAAATGGATGCGGTCTCCGCCATGAAGTGAACTCCGCAGAACACAATGACTTCCGCATCGGTTTCAGAAGCTTTAATGCTCAACTCCAGAGAATCCCCGCAGATATCCGCCACATCCTGAATCTCGGGAGGCTGATAATTGTGGGCCAGCAAAATGGCCCGTCTTTCTTTGAGCAGTCTTCGAATCGTTTCCTTCACAAGCCCCCCTTCTTACTTATCCATTTTAACCACTTCAGCACCCTGAGGAATAGTAAACTTGAACTGGGTGTCATCTATATTCTGCTCGATTTGAATATTGTTCAGCTCTATGCGGGTTTCGTCTTCATACGAATTATAGGTGACCACCTCGACAATATTGAAGGTATCGTTAGACACCACCAGCAGCACCGACGACAGATCGTATGATTTATCAATGGGAACTAGCTTTAAAACATATTCCTGACTGGCGTTCATCTTCTCCAGCGTCACATTAAATGTTTTACGTACAGACTGGATATTGGAAAGAAAGCTTGCTCCCTTGCCGTCCCCAAAAAAAGAAGGGGCGCTGCCAACGGTCACCTGATTGTCGGCCGGCCGGTGAATCCAGAGCTGTTTGCCGTCTGTGACAATAACCTGTTTATCAGGCTTCTCGTAGACCCATCGCATCATGCCGGGTCTTTTAACCATCATCGTACCGGAGGCTGTCTCGGTAATATCCATGGCCTTCAGAGTGGATGTCTGAAAAAAACGAGCTGAAAACCCAGGCGCCGAATAACGGATTTCCATGCGTTTCAGAATATCATCCAAAGGTAGCGTCCTGGGCTTGACAGCAGGTGTTGGAGGCTGAACTTCATTTTCTTTTGAAAAAACAGGCTGACTGAAAACCACAATACTCAGCAGTGCCAGAAAAAACATTTTTTTAAATTTCATTCGATCTAATTCCTGTTGAAGTGAAAGCAAACAGCCTTACGGGCCCCACTGATCCATGTTTTTCAGGTTCCTGCATGTCCACTGAAGGAACCTATCCGTTCATCAGTGCAATATTTTATACACAGCAGGCAAAGAACACAAGGAATTAATCAGTGATAGACGCATCAGATACGATTGTACTGCTCCATGTAGGAGCATAGAGAGGATTTAGGAGGTTGCCTTAGCGTTTGGCGGACAGTGAAACTGTGAAATCGTGTATCCGGATCACTCGGTTGTCAGATTTTTTGAAATCCGATGGGCTCAAAATAAAGCTTGGCAAATCATGAGCGATGTGAGATTATGACAAGTTATCACTTATTCGTTCATGTCACAAGGGAAGTGATATTTATATTCTCACCGGGTTTCTTGCCCAACGGTGGCCTTCACCGGCTCAGTCCCCCGTTTACCACAAATATCCTGCCGGATTGTTTGAGTGGCGCTGCATACCTGCAGGCAGCCCTCGGAAAGTGTATGTGTAATAATAATGAGTTTTACCCCTTTTAATCTTCACCCCAGTCTTATGCGAGGTATTTCAGATCTCGGTTTCACCAGTCCCACACCCATTCAGCGAGACGGCATTCCGCCAGCTCTGGAAGGTCGTAATGTGTTAGCTTGCGCAATGACGGGCAGCGGCAAAACCGCAGCCTTCGCACTTCCGATTTTACAGCGCCTGATGGGCGCAAAACGCGGTGCCACTCGTGCGCTGGTCCTTGCTCCTACCAGGGAACTTGCAGCCCAGATTGTCGATGTTTTTAACGATCTGGCCAAGCATACGCCTATCAAGGCGGCAGCCATTTACGGCGGTGTTGGAATGGAGCCCCAGGAACGCGCCCTTCGTCGTGGTGTCGATGTTATAGTGGCCTGTCCGGGCCGCCTGCTTGATCACCTTCAGTACCCATATACCAATTTTTCAGGGCTTGAGGTTCTGGTATTGGATGAGGCAGATCGTATGCTCGACATGGGCTTTCTGCCCGACATTCGCCGGATACTGAAACAACTGCCGCCGATTGCTCAGACCCTCTTTTTTTCAGCCACGCTGCCAGCGGCCATTAGCGACCTGTCCCGGCAAATGCTGAAGAATCCCGTGAATCTGAACGTCGAGCGTCCTTCTGCACCGGCTACAGGTGTTGAACAGGCTATTTTCCCGGTCCGCCAGGATCTTAAATCCGCGTTGCTGCTTGAACTGCTCCGGGGAGATGGAATCCAGAACGCTCTAGTTTTCACGCGCACCAAACACCGGGCCAACCGCTTGGCTGATTTTCTGGACCGACACGGCGTTGCCTGTGATCGCGTTCACGGCAACCGCAGTCAGGCGCAGCGCACGCAGGCCATGTCTGATTTCAAGAATGGGCGTTACCGAGTTCTGGTCGCAACAGATGTCGCCGCACGCGGAATAGACATTGAGGCATTGTCGCATGTCGTCAACTTCGATGTCCCTCACAT
The DNA here is from genome assembly GCA_903839535.1 of uncultured Desulfobacteraceae bacterium. Taxonomy (GTDB): domain Bacteria; phylum Desulfobacterota; class Desulfobacteria; order Desulfobacterales; family Desulfatirhabdiaceae; genus RAAP-1. The sequence goes on along the minus strand of CAIMCT010000405.1, from coordinate 13,763 downwards.
TCCCGATGACTACATCCACCGGGTTGGACGTACAGCCCGGGCCGGAGCCACCGGCGAGGCATTCACTTTCGTTTCTCCAGAGGAACAGGGTGAACTGCGGGCGATCGAGCGGGCAGTCGCAATGCGTCTTCCAAAGCGGACTCTGACCGGTTTCAATTACCAGGTAAAGACCGCCGAAAGTCTTGAAATTCCGCTCGGCGAACGCATAGCGGCAATCCGAGCCCGAAAGTCAGAAGAACGGGCAAGGGCAAAAGCAAAGGTGGAACGAAATACTCAGCCTTCGTCCAATCGATCACCTACCAGGCCTGAAGGCAATACACGGCCTTCATTTTCACCGGGTTCTTCAAGAAGTTATGGATCGCCAGGGCAGAGTTCTGGAGGCAGCCATCCGCCAGCACGGTCCTTTTCCAATGTAACCCGGCGGAAACGTTCGCAATAAGATGATTTTTTTCCGGCGTTGAACTTCTCTTCCAGTCGGCTATGATGTGTATTATGATTTGAATCCTTCCGACTGCTGCAGTATTACATACTGTGAACGGGCATAATCTGCGATTTCCATTAGCTCCCTCTCCAAGCTGGAGAGGGTTTGGGGTGGGGGTTCAAAAATGCAAAATTATGCCCGTTCGCAGTATACATGGATTAGACTTCATACTTCATACTTTTTTTCTCTGTGGGAAGCTCATGATTATTTTTGATGGACCTTACCGATGGAAGTCGCCGATGAATCCATCACCGCACACTTTTCGAAAAAAATGGGAAATGTCCTGCGACCTGAAAGTCATTGATCTTTCGCTGTCTCAGCCCGATGTCATCCATCTGAAACGCTATGTGGTCGTGACCTCTGAAACGACACCAGGACCCATGAAAACAAGCGTTGCGGATACTATGGGTGTGCGGATATTTCAGGATTTTAATCTGAACCGGCACAATGTCTTGTGGATTGAAGCGAGATCGAACCATTTCGAGTCACTGGAAGCCGCCATCTTTTCGCCAGAGCTTGAATCCGGAATGGAAAACCACTACCGGGTATCCTGGCGTCCCATCTTATCCAACGAACTAAACTTAATACGCACGTTTCTACCTGGACATTTCTTCGAGGCGAGAGAAGCCTCTATCCATCCCATCAAGGGATGAGGAAGAGCATGAATCCATCTGGAACACGTCGTCAGGCCATATTATTTCTGGTTCTGACAGCCATACTCTGGAGCAGTAGCGGCCTGCTCGTCAAAATAATTTCCTGGCAACCCTTATCGATTTTGAGCGGCCGCAGCATCCTGTCTTCCGTCGTGTTCTGGATATTTCTGAAATACCCGACCCGATTCAACTGGACGCGTCTGCAAGTCACGGGTGCAGTCGCCTATGTGGGTGCACAAATTTTTTTCATCATGGCCACCAAACTGACAACTGCCGCGAACGCCATCTTCCTGCAGTACACACTTCCAATTTATATCGTTCTTTTCGGATACTGGTTTCTGAATGAGCGCCCTCAGCGGGCGGACTGGATATCGCTAATCGTCATATTCGCCGGCCTTTTTCTCTTTTTTGGAGATGATCTGAATTTCGATGGTTTTTCCGGAAATATTCTGGCGATTGTCAGCGGCATGGCCATGGCTCTTCTGATGCTCTGCATGCGAAAACAAAAAGACGGAACGCCTGCCAACACCATTTTGCTTGGAAACATTCTTGGCGCTGTAATCGGCCTACCGTTTCTGTTTCAGGAAAGCTATTCGTTGCCAAACCTTGGCATTATTGCTTATCTTGGCATCTTTCAGATCGGACTCTCGTTTGTTCTGTATTCGATTGCGATCAAGCAGGTACAGGCCCTTGAAGCCACCCTCATATTAACCCTGGAACCCATTTTGAATCCGCTCTGGGTGTTTCTGGTCATTGGGGAAACCCCAGGAAAACTGGCTCTGATCGGCGGCATGATTGTGATTGGCGCAGTCACTGCCCGAGCCGTTGTCAGCGTGCGAGCAGTGACTGCTTGAGCTAAAAAAGTATGGGGACGGTTGTTGATATGCTTTGAGCGGTCAATGACTGAGTTTTTATTCACCGCAGATACGCAGAGATTACAGAGAAAATATTCAACGAAAATTTGAAGCATGATGTTCCAGCCCTTTCCCTGGCCGGTACCAAAAAGTGGTGGCGGCGCAAGATGATTGATCGTTTCGCGATGGCGCATCTGTTTCTTTCCGTTGGGACAGTCCACAAGATTGTCGAGCGAGTTGCCGATGCTGTTATGGAAACACAAAAAATGATTCCGGAATACAGTAATGACCATCCAAAATTCCGAGATTTGGGGGAGCGTATGATGGCAATCTGGAAAGAAGGTGTTAAAGGGATGACCTGAGTACGTTACGAATCAATAGCTGGTTTTAGATATCACCTGACTACGATAACTCCGCAGCCGAATCGCCGCTCTGATTCTACTGGATTTTGAGGTTAGCATCTTCGAGTCCGAAACCGCATGGTGATAGGCTGAAAGCAGTGTTCAGCGCCAAGCCAAAGGCCGTAAATCGGCAAGTTAGGCCATTCTTCTCAATCCTGTATAACCGGAGCCTGTCAGTGGATTACCGTGCTGATAAAAACAATACTTCACAAATGTGATGAGATATGGTAGAATACCGTCCATTGGTTGTTTTTTTAATATGTTTTTTTAATAACCCCAAAAAAGGAGATAAGTTCATGGATCAACCAGTTTTGCCGTATCTGCAGCAACGTCTCATTGGTAGAAAGGTCATTATTATTCTGCCGGTGATCGCCATCCTCGCTGCAATCATTTCGACATTTATGTTACTTCCCAAAAGCTATTATTTAAAGGTTCGGGACGGAGAACTCTTTCTGGTAGAAGGTTATTTATCCAGTTGGGTCAGTTCTCCGCGATCCAGTGCTATGAGCCCCTTTTCTGTAAAGGGCCTGGATTTAAAAGGTATAACCAACGTTGAATTCGAAACCCAGGATGAAGCGATGGATGTTCTGCGCAGTTTTTTTCAGAAGCGAGTTCAGGCGCAGAGCGAAGCGCTTTTGGTCAAGGAAAAAGAGCTGGCCAATGCTTATTCCGATCTGTTGAGGGATACAGCCGGTGCAAAAGCCGCAGGAACTCCCGGATTGGAAAAGAACATTGAAGTTCTGAAGGGGTGGATCGAGGTCTATAATGTAAAGGTGAAATCGACGATGCCTGCCGCCAAATCATAAAAGGCCGCCGAGTACGGTATCCCTTTTCCGGATACAACGGCAAAGCATATTGCATTGTCAATTCTGTGTTTCTTTTTCTTTTCTCTGGCGACCTTTAATCTCCACTGGTTCAGGGTCGCGGATGGTTTCGGTGCTGTCGCTTTCATTTTTAGCCCTAAGGGTCAGCACCGGAATCAGCACTTTAGAGATAACATAAACTTCCTCAACGTCTTTCAGATGGTCCGGATTCGGGGACTTTAAATCAATATCCAACTCTTTATAAGTGCCGTCTTTCATTTTTGCCAACACGAATTTTTTCCTTTCGCTTATGAAGGTTACGCTTTCGATCACAACATAGTCAGTATTGGCCAGTTCCCGGATTCTGCCGGGTGTGCAGTAATCGCAGGGATAGTGTTTGCACCTTACACAGGTGGCGAACACGCGATTCATATCACGTTTTTTGCACCAGAAGTATTTTTCTACCTCCGATGACGGATTCATGGTTTGGTGGCTTGAGATGATGGAAAACATATTTGAAACAAAACAGGGCGACAAAGATTCGCCGCCCTGTCAGTTAAAATTAGGCCATCTGAATTTTTGCGTCTTCTTCACGCTTCAGTTCTTTGGTGGCGCTTTCACGCAGCTTGTATTTTTGAATCTTGCCGCTGGCGGTTGTCGGATATTCGTCAACAAAGAAAAAAAACGCCGGAATCTTATGAAATGAAATCTTGTCCTTGCAAAACGTTTTCAGTTCTTCTTCAGATATTTTTTCACTGGGCTTAACCTGAACATATGCCACCACTTCCTCTCCATATTTTTTGCTGGGAACGCCTATAACCTGTACATCCTTGATTTTGGGATGGGTATAGAGGAATTCCTCAATTTCTCTCGGGTAAATATTTTCACCGCCTCGAATGATCATGTCCTTGATGCGGCCCGTGATTTTGCAGTAGCCGTTTTCATCCATGATGGCCAGATCACCGGTGTGCAGCCACTTGTCGGTGTCAATGGCTTTGGCCGTGCCTTCCGGATTATTATAATATCCCTTCATGACGTGATAACCGCGCGTACAAAGCTCACCTTGCACTCCACGGGGTACTTCCTCGCCAGTTATCGGATCCACGATTTTGACTTCCACGTTTGGCAGCGCTCTTCCAACCGTGCTGACTCGCAGTTCAAGACTATCTGTCGTGCGGGTCTGGGTAATACCCGGAGATGCCTCGGTTTGTCCGTAAACAATGGTCATTTCCGAGGCACCCATGACGCTGACAACCTGCTTCATTACTTCTATCGGGCATGGGGCTCCGGCCATGATTCCGGTGCGAAGTTGTGATGTGTCGTATTTTTTGTTTTTCAGCTCTTCCAGTTCAGCGATGAACATGGTTGGAACCCCATGCAGCGCCGTACATTTTGATGCTTCAACGGTTTCCAGAACCGCTGCAGCCGTAAATGCCAGTACCGGAGCCATTGTGGTCGCGGAAACTACACAAGTAAGCGTGCCCAGAACACAGCCGAAGCAGTGAAAGAAGGGAACTGGAATGCACATGGTGTCCTTGGAGGAGAGTACCATGCACTCGGCCAAGCTTTTGGCGTTTCCGATCAGGTTCGTGTGCGTCAACTGAACGCCTTTGGGAAATCCGGTTGTCCCGGATGTATATTGCATGTTAATGACATCATCCGGATGCAGAGAGTCTTGCCGGGCGTAGAGCTCGGCATCGCTGACCTTCTCGCTCATGGCCATCACTTCATTCCATGTGAACATGCCTGGTTGGCTTTCATTTCCGATAAAGATGACATTCTTGAGCAGGGGAAGCTTTGCACTCTTCAGTTTTCCAGGCTGGCAGGTTTTCAGCTCCGGGCAGACATCATGGACGACTTTTAGATATTCATCCGCTTCACGGATCCCGCCGATCAGGATCAGCGTTGTAGAATCGGATTGCTTCATAAGGTATTCCAGCTCGAAGCTTCTGTAGTTGGTATTGACCGTGACCAGTACGGCCCCCATTTTGGGCGTACTGAATTGCGCCAAGACCCATTCCGGAACGTTGTTGGCCCATATCGCTACATGTTCATGTTTTTGAATGCCCAAGGCCATAAATGCTTTGGCGGATTGATTGCAGACAGCTTTGAACTGATTGTAGTCGTAGTCGATTCCCAATTTGTGATACTTCAACGCCTTGCTGTTTCCGAACTGCTCGGCCACGATATCCACAAGCTGACCTATCGTGGTTTTGCCAACTTCAAATTTTGGTAATTGCATAAAAATTTCCCTCCTTTGTTTGTGATGTTCTGTATGTCTTTTGCGATTTTTTCTGCAGCTTCAATCTGAATTCTGAACGAACGCTCAGTCAAAGTTATTATATTGTTTTATATCCATTTACTGTGTTTTGTCAAATAATTTATTGATGCTTGATAAAATGAACATAAATCGGTAGAATATTGAATGGTCCAAAACGCCTGTGCATTTTCATCGACGGTAGCAAAATGACATGGCATGAAGGTTTACCGTGAAAATGCTATTGATCATTCATACGACCCGCCTTATGATTGGCTTGGTGCAACAGGGCGTTTTTATCTTTTTTGCTCTGAATGGCTACGAGAATTACGAAAAGGGGGGAAAGATGTTGAATGTTCAAGGATTTTCAGATATATGTCGACGACAGTGATTGTTATGTGAAAATAAAATCAATTGTTCCATTTTCGATATCCGAAAGAAGCTATGTCCAATCTGTTTTTTTCCCTTTAACAATGAAGGATGACAAATTGCCAAAACCCAATTATCAGCACGATAAACGTCAGAGAGAGTTGGAAAAGAAAAAAAAGAAGGAAGAAAAAAAACATCGCAAGACTACGGAGGATGCAAAGCCAGAAGAGGATATGAATCCAGTTCCTGAAACAGATCAACAATCATGAATGCCGAAAAGTTGCCATGATTTAAAAGATGCGATGACGGATGGAGAGAAGAATGACTACAAACATCATGCTCTCAACTATTCTAACGTGGCGTGTACTTCGGCATGGCGCATTGGCGTTTGCACTCTCAAAAAATGAATTGGGTTTATCTGGCTTGGGCGGTGGTTTATTTCTATGGTCGCCTTTAATCAGACCGCCAAAGAAGCTCGCAGACCAGATTGACCAGTCCCCATATTGCGTCTGCCGAAAGATGCTGCTCAATGGAGCGGTCAAAAAGAACGGAAGCCCTATGCGCAAATTCTTCATCGCCTTTCCACAGCAGAAAAAGCAATGGGACTTTTGGAAATGGCCGAAGTTTATATGAGATATCAGCCATTGTCAGCCGTATTCCCCCAAGTTTTTCAGCAGCCAGCCGAAATCCCTCAAAGTCGTTTCCGAAACGATCCAGCAGCAGATGTGTTTTAAACTCATGCGGGCCCTGAAAAAACTGGGCATCTTTCAAATCCTGGATTGCGATGGTTTCATTGAAGAGCCAGCCGGGTTTGACCTGAAGCAGGTAAACCAGTACCAGAAGCTCCAACAAGGAATCGTCGATCATCCGCCATTGTCCGTCCTGTTTTAAAAAGCACCGGTGCTGCACGGGATGAACCCGAATTTCAGTATGCAGAAAATCCAGTGTCAAGGTTTCTGGGTCTTCCTGCCGAGCCAGGGCGATATCGCAAAGTTCGGACAAGTTCCTAAGCTGAAGGTCCTCCCAGAATTCTGAAGGGACTTGAATTTTATGGCCTGAAGAAGATTCAGATTTATGCTTATCTTTTCGTTGGTACTCCTGCATCTCTAAAAATCCCTTACTGAATTGATAAGGAAACTGCCGTTCAATGTCGCTCCAATATCACATACACCTTGGTTTGTCCAGTCAAGACCAAGACAATTAACAAGCTGCAGAAAAATAAGATCGTCTTCTGAAAATGCATCTGGAGTATAAAAAATGCTTGACATTTTGTTGTAATTGATAAATAGGATAAAAAACATCTTATATATCTTATTTGATTTCAAGGTAAGGAACGTTCCATGAGACTTTCAAGGGCGGCTGAATATGCGGTTCGGTGTATGCTCTATCTTTCGATTGCCGGCAAAGGCATATTGGTCAGCCGCAGGACTGTTGCCGGGGAAATGGATATTCCCGGGCAGTTTCTGGGAAAGATCGCTCAGCAACTGGCAAGGGCAGGACTTATTGAAATCATTCAGGGCGCGAAAGGCGGCTTTCGCTTGATGGTAATGCCAGCAGATCTGACGTTGCTATCGGTGATTGAAGCTGTCATTGGAGAGATATCTCTGAATGACTGCATTCTCAGGCCCGAGTCCTGCGATAGAAGCCAGGCATGTAAGGTCCACCTTGTGTGGGAAAACGTAAGAAAACAGCTCCGGGAATCCCTCCGGAAAGCAACATTTGCTACCCTGATAACAGAAACCCCGGCTTTGCCACAGGATTAGCATTCCGGCAAACCTTATTTTCTTAACCCAATTAACAAAAAAAAGGAGCGACTTATGGATGTTGTATGGCTATCCCGATTGCAGTTTGCAGCGGCGACCATGTTTCATTTTCTCTTTGTCCCACTGACTCTGGGCCTTTCGATTATATTGGCCTGGATGGAAACCCGCTATGTACGAACCGGGGATGAAATCTATCTGAGGATGACAAAATTCTGGGGCAGGATTTTCCTCATCAATTTTGCTCTCGGCATTGTCACCGGGATCACGCTGGAATTCCAGTTTGGCACCAACTGGTCCCGCTACTCCGCCTTTGTGGGGGATATTTTTGGATCGCTCTTGGCCATTGAAGCCACAGCAGCCTTTTTTCTGGAGTCCACGCTAATAGGAGTATGGGTTTTCGGGTGGAAAAAACTATCCGCCAAAGCTCATGCAACGGTTATGTGGTTGATTGCCTTTGCATCCTCCTTGTCCGCCGTCTGGATCATCACCGCAAACGCATGGATGCAGCATCCGGTCGGTTATACCATTCGCGATGGTCGGGCGGAGCTGGTTGATTTCACTGCGGTGATTTTTCAGAAATTCGCCATCATGCAATTTTTCCACACCGTCAGCGGAGCATATATTCTGAGTGCATTTTTTGTAATGGGGATCAGCGCCTATCACCTTTTGAAAAAACAGCACATCGACTTCTTCACCCGATCATTTAATATGTCGCTGGTATTCGGACTGGTGTGTTCGCTGTTCATCATCGTTGAAGGCGATCTTCACGCCGTTGACCTGGCTTTAAAACAGCCTGCCAAGCTGGCTGCCATGGAATCTCATTGGGAGACCACCGCAAATGCGCCGCTGTATCTTTTTGCCATTCCGGATGAAAAGAACGAGAAAAACGCCGTTCAAATCGGCGCAGTGCCCGGGCTGCTCAGTTTTCTGGCGTTTCGGGATACCAATGCCGTTGTCAAGGGGCTGAAGGATATCCCCAGAGACGAGCGGCCTCCAGTTCTGCTAACCTCAATTGCTTTTAAAGCCATGGTGGGGTTAAGCATGTATTTCGCACTGATGACGATTCTGGGATGGTTCAAACGCAATCGCCTGATGCAGAGTCCACTGTATCTGAAGCTGATGCTGTTTTCCATTCCACTTCCCTATATCGCCAATGAACTGGGCTGGATAGTTGCAGAGGTCGGACGTCAGCCCTGGATCGTCTATGGCCTGATGAAGACATCGGATGCCGCATCCCCTGTTGCTGGTTCTCAGGTACTGACATCCCTTATTGCTTTTTTACTGGTTTATGGACTTCTTGGCGCTGTAGGAGTCTATCTGATTTCAGCTCATGTTAAAAAAGGTCCGGCGGAATCGTGATAGTCATGTCATCACAATTTTTGAATCAGGTTTGATAAAAACCGATACGACCGAACAGCTTTTCACAACTAATTTGTCTGCACGGCAGACAACATAACGGAGGACGATCATGACATTGCAAACCACCTGGTTTTTTCTTTGGGGCCTGTTATGGGCGATTTTTTTTATGATGGATGGATTTGATTTTGGCGTTGGGACCCTGTTGCCATTTATCGGAAAAACAGATGATGAGAAGCGCATCATGATAAACACCATCGGTCCGACCTGGAACGGTAACGAGGTTTGGCTGATCACCGCAGGCGGAGTCACCTTTGCGGCGTTTCCAACAGTCTATGCGGTCATGTTTTCATCACTTTATTCAGCGCTGATGCTGATTTTGTTTGCATTGATTCTGAGAGGGGTTTCCTTTGAGTTCCGCAGCAAGGTGGAATCACCCATCTGGCGCAAATTCTGGGATGGATGCAGCTTTGTTGGAAGTGCGGTCCCGGCTGTTTTGTTCGGGGTTGCATTCGCCAATATTTTTAAAGGAATTCCCATTGATCAAGATGGCATTTATCAGGGCAATCTTCTTACCTTGCTTAATCCTTATGGACTATGCGGCGGCATATTGTTTCTGCTTCTGTTTCTGCAGCACGGCGCACTGTGGCTGAGTATCAGAACTGGAAATGGTCTTCAGCAGCGTGCGATTCAAACGGCAAACCGATTGTGGCCGATTGTGCTGGTTGCAGCGGTTGTGTTTCTGGTTTTCAGCAAATTCGCCACCCGTCTCTACGACAATTATCTGGAGCACCCAGCGCTGTTTCTGGTAATCCTGATAACCGTCCTTGCTCTTCTGGGTGTTAAATATTTTCTCAAAAACCAGCGATATGGCATGGCGTGGATCGCATCGGCAATAACCATTGTTGGCGCAACTTTTTTTGGCGTGATCGGACTTTTCCCCAGCCTGTTTCCGTCAAGCATCGATCCATCGTTCAGCCTTACGGCCTTCAATGCTTCTTCGAGTCCCTTGACCCTTACCATCATGCTGGGCGTAGTCGCGGTCTTTATTCCGATTGTTCTGGCCTACCAAGCCTGGACATACAACCTGTTCAAGTCCAAAACAACGATGGAAGACCTGGCTTATGAGGACGCATATTAAAGAAATGCAATGTCTTTAGGGACATGTTCACACAGCCTTGATCATCAGAAAGGGCATAATCCGTACTTTCCTTATGCTCCATCTCCCAGCGGGGTAGGGTTGGGGTGGGGTTCAAAAGTTAAGATTATGCCCGTTCGCAGTGTAATCAATGTTTTTGACACGCAGGCGCAGGCATTCCATGAGGCGTATTCCGGTACCTAACAGCAGTTTTGTCATAAGCAGATGCGTACTCGGAGGAATCTCTCCGATCAGCCGCATTGCCTCGTCTTGTGTCATAACCGTAGGAAGGTGTCTGGGGTTTTTTGCCCGAACAGAATCAATAATAATCTACAAAGAAGCGTCAAACCAGATAGCACCTGGCCTCATGCTGGTTTCCAACCGAAGTTAAGGCAGGCAGGGCAGACTCGCAGATGGGAATCGCAATGGGGCAGCGGTTCTGGAACCGGCACCCGGGTGGTAGATTGTTAAGCTCCGGCACTATGCCGCGGATGATGGGTAAAAGCATTTTCCGCTGGGTTTCCAGACGGGGAACGGATTCCAGAAGTCCGCAGGTGTAAGGGTGCCTGGGGTTTTCAAACAGTTCATTAACCGGTGCTGACTCGACAACAGTCCCAGCATACATCACCACCACGTCATCGCAGATATCCGCAATGATGCCAAGATCGTGGGTGATAAAGATCATCGCCATGCCGTTTTCCCGCTGAAGCTGCTTCATGAGATCGAGAATCTGCGCCTGAATTGTCACATCAAGTGCGGTTGTAGGTTCATCGGCGATCAGAATATCCGGCCGAACCGCAAGTGCCATGGCGATCATTACCCGCTGGCGCATCCCGCCGGAAATCTGATGGGAATATTCCCAAATGCGCCGCTCCGGATCAGGAATTCCCACCCTTGCCAGAATTTCAATTGATTTATCACGAACTTGGGCTTCATTGAGCTTGCTGTCATGAAGCTGGAACACCTCGCCAATCTGATGTCCGATCCGTTGTACCGGATTCATGGCCGTCATAGGCTCCTGAAAAATCATGGAAATATGGCGGCCGCGCAAAGTGCGCATGGTTTCTGGTGTCATAAGGACAATATCCGTTCCCCTGTACAGTATCTGGCCGTTTATAATTTTTCCTGCAGGCTGAGGCAGCAATCTCATAATGGAAAGCGCGGTAACACTTTTACCGCATCCGGATTCCCCCACGATTCCCAGCGTCTTTCCCCGATGCACCTGAAAAGAGACATCATCCACCACCCGAACCCTTCCGGCCTCGGTATCAAATGCCGCTGCCAGATGATTGACCTGCAACACATGTTTATCTTTCACTGTGTGTAATTACCTCTGTAATGGGTCAATAAAATATCGGAATCTATCATAAAAACAAAGAGATGGCAAAACTTACTTCTGGCCTTGATCGTGGGGCTCTTTGGCGGTGTCGCTGTCATTTTTTTATTGATTGAGGTAATTGCAAAACCCCATTTGTTTCTTGTGTTTTCTCTGATTTTCTTCGATTTTCATATCATGTTGGCTAGTTTTACAATTGGCTCAAGTATATAACTTAAACGTTGCGTTAAATTCTCAATATTCGCCCGAAAGGGCCACACAGCAAGGGGTTTTCGATGAATAACAGGCATAATAACCTTATTTTATTCATGTCTTGACAGAGTTAACTCATAACTTGCTTAATTTACAACATTTTATTGTTTCATAAAACCGGGGAAAACTCTTCTTTTTTGAAAATCAACATCTAAGAATAAGTCTATCAAATCAGATAGTTACTGTGAAAATATGGAGAAAAGCCTTTATTTTGAGGCTCTTTCAACAGATTGTGGTCATAACACTATGAATATACAGGTATTTAACAGTTTTATCAAATTTTCGCGCAACGTTTAATTATAAGGACTCAGAACACCTGGTATCTCTGGTTGCCGAAACGCCTATTTCCTCATGGATGGACAAGCCACTATATTTATTGATTTTACACATTATGTCCACCCGATGGCCACAACCGTTACTACTACTCCGTCGCATTGGATTTCTTTGGACAGGGATGCCAGAACAGACACATCATCCAGCGGAACAAATAAAGCTATTGTTACGGATGTCAGATTCAGGCTGCGCGCGTAAGATGCGGCCTGCAAGATACCATTCTGTGTTCTGGCATGACTTCTAAAGCTTTTTATCTCGATGATTCCGAATTTATCCCTGCATTTTAAGTGAAGATCAACCTTGCCATTTCCAGTTGGAAACTCCGGGCTGATCACACAGACATCATCTACTGCCTGTTTCATCCAGGCATAGAGATGAAAATGTCCGACTGCTTCGGTGTAATGCAGATCGGTTCTTCGAGGCTGATCCTTGAAGGGATTGAGTCCTTTGGCTTTCATTCGAATCAGATAAGCCTTGTACCGATCAAGAAGAGACTGCAGATTCAGGGAGTCTCCTTCGAATACATCCGCCAGATCATCCAATGGCTCAACCGCCAGTATCGGCAGGTCTCCAATCAGGTCATCGGTCAACGCATTGTACAGGCGTTTCTGGATAAAAGGGCAGGAAAAGCGGCAGACAGATGTTATTCCGCCGCTTTCATCAGTGTAGAGTTCAGGCACAATCACGCCGTTCATGTACAAGTATGCACACCACTCCATATCAATTGAAAACGAAACATCGGATCGGGAGAACAGCTTCAGAACGTGGGGAACATATCCCGTGCGGACTTTTTTGACCAGATTCAGAACAGTGTTGTTCCACTCCAGAGTTATGGCTGCATGATGCACCGTTTTCCACATATTGGGGTCAATGGTACGGTCCTTTCCCTGATTATACTTTTCAGACAACAGTTCCCCGAACCATCCCACAAGACCTGGCTGGCCGTTTGTGGATTCATACACACTCGCGACAACCTCTGGTTCAACGATCTGACCGCTTTCCAGTTGATACTGATCAAACAGGTTCGTGACTTCATCCAAAGTAAAGTTGGGAACATGAAGGCTTCTCTGAATGTTGAATGGCGACCCTCTCTCGCTGTCCACACCCAGAACGGCCCGCACACCAATCAGGGATAGCGCGTGAAGCCAGTTGGCTTCCCGATCCAGATACATTTCGCGGAACTGACCCACCAGCACATCCAGCCAGAAGGATGGCAGCGTATCCACCTCATCAATCAACAGGATCAATGGCCGATCCCAAAGCCCTTTGGTTCGGCTGAACATATCCCGAAATTCTTTCCAATCTTTTACATTCGGTTCATTCGGAAATTTTTCAGAAATGATATCCGAGAAAGACTTGGGGATTTCATCTGAATTTTGATCTTTTGGGATTGAGATGCCACGCAGAACACCCAGTGAAAATGACAGGATTTCATACTGATCCGGGTACAGCGCTTTAATCTCCTGGACAATCTGACGGGTCAGCCAGGTTTTTCCGGTTTGCCGCGGCGCCCAGACGGTGAAATAATGGCCGCCTTTTTCCGGATGACCTATAAGCTGATCAAGATATTGTTGCACAATATCTGTTCGGGGGACGCTAAAATGAATATCTTCGTCAACCGGTCCATAAGAGTGGAATCTGCGCATGTGCGTTATCCTTTAGGTGATCTCCAACAAAGAATACCCCCATTGTCTGAATCAGATTTTTCTATGCATTGATCATCGTTTCGGCCAGGCATTTATCCGTGTATCACCACCATCAGGCAAT
>CAIMCT010000404.1 GCA_903839535.1 uncultured Desulfobacteraceae bacterium | reverse complement strand
TCCAAAATGGTGGGAAAGCTTGTTGAGATTAAAATTGAAATTGATGCTGATCAAGTCCCTTATATTCAGACTAAACCTATTCACGGTAGTCAAAAAGGACCCACCAAAACAATGGATGGTTGGATAATTTCAATACAGGTAATTCCCAATTATGAATCAATGTCGTTTAGTTAAGAAAACCTTCTAAAGGTATTGATTTTATTGAGATTTTGATCAAAATAGTTCTTTGAAATGTTTGTAGTTAGCGGATAATTTTTTATCTTGTGGGATATAAGGGGGTAACCTCAATTATCAACCAAATAGGAGACTATCGTGAAATTTTATCTAATAATATAGTATATGAGCTTGAAGATGAGGAGTATAAAGGCCATTCAAAACGTGGCCCTAAGGGGGTATTCTCAAGAGACAGAAAATTAACATTCAAAAATTTAATTGTAATTATCATCATCTTCAAAAGTTCCATACAACGCGAGTTAGACCGGTTTTATAAAGTGGTCAAAAGTGGTGATTTCAACATTCGTGAAGTTACAAAAGGGGCTCTTTCCCAAGCTCGTGCCAAGTTGGATCCCTGGGCTTTCAAACGTTTGAATGAGGTTGCCTGTAATACCTTTTATGATCTGGCTCCTTATTATACCTGGTATAATTTTCGTGTTTTAGCTGTTGATGGTACGCGATTGGTATTGCCAAATCATCCAAGTGTGATTGCGGAATTTGGTCAACACAGTTTCGGCCCCAAAGCTGACAGTCCGCGATCCCTGGCATTGGCTTCAATGTTGTATGATGTTCTAAATCAAATGACAATAGATGCGGAGATTGCACCTTACTCCGGCAGCGAGCGTGATCTTTTGATCAAACACATCGATAAAACAAAAGTTGGTGATATTTTACTGCTTGACCGGGGATATCCCTGCATCTGGCTACTTTTTCTATTGAAGGCACGTGGGGTTGAATTCTGCGTGAGAATGAAAGACGACTGGTGGTTATCGGTAAAAGGGTTTGCTGAAAGTGCTGACATGGAACGAATTGTAACATATACACTTCCAAAAAAAGATCGTGGAAAATTGGCAGATTATCCTCAAATGGTGGATCAGACCATAACCTGCCGTTTGATTAAAATTAAGCTTGAAAATGGAGAGAATGAAATCCTGTGTACCTCACTAACTGACATGGAACAGTATGAATATCTTGAGTTTGACTCATTATACCATTACCGTTGGAATGAAGAGGAAGCATATAAGCTGTTAAAGAGCAGGATTGAACTTGAAAATTTCTCAGGAAAAACAGCAATAGCTGTACAGCAAGATTTTTTTGCCAAAATATTATTAATGACCCTCTGTGCAGCATATGCACATCCAATTGAAGAGCGAGTTACCAATGAATACAAAGCTGACAAAGAAAGAGCACATGATCAAAAGATCAATAGGACAAACGCTCTGTCAATGACGCAAGATATCCTGATAAGTGTTATGATAAAAAAACAATACAAGAAAGCGCTGGAGGCTTTTGATGATATTGTGGAAAAGACCAGGGAAATCATCAGGCCGGGAAGAAGTGAACCCCGAAAGATGAAGCCAAAGCGACCTTATTCGATGAACTACAAACGATTATAATAAAAACGTTAACTAAACGACATTGATTCATAAATTATAACACTTCTATGTTGTAAACCAAATATTTCGGAATCTTATTTCTATTCGCTAATCGCATAAGATAATTGGAATCTTTTAACGTTTTGAATTCGCAAGGATTATCCAAACTATCAATATATGTGAAATCCGTTCCTGCCGGCGCTCCAGCAAATCCACCTTTATTGACTATAGCTGTGTAATGCCAGTTGTTAAAATTGAGAAGAGCACCTATAGATGTGGGTTCGGATAGAAGTGTCTTCATTATTTCGGATAAAATAGGTACTTCCACACTATAATAGGCTTTGTCATTCCGTTTATCATTAACAAATTCTATACCTTTTGTTTGATACTTTAGAGAAATATTTGGTAAATCTGGATCTATGGAAGTGGGCGTGAAAATATGTTGAAGTATAATGATTGGTAAGTTGTTACACATATTGCCTTCCGTACAATCGGCATACGCTCCATACGCTTCGCAAATTTTGGGCGCATTCAGAAGGACGGTCGCACTCATAGGATTTGCTTCGGCTGCGCCCTTAGTTGCCGCATCAATAAAGATTGAATCGTTCTCTTCTATACAGACCAATTTTTCTTCTTGGAGAATATGATTTAACGCATGAATACCACAACGGGACTGTTTTTGATTTTCCAAACGAACACTCGATTCTCTTCTTTTTTTTGAATTGCTATACGCCTTCAACGTGGACTCATTGTTTTTCGCTACAGGAGGTATTTCTTTTCCTTCTACTCTGCGGATATTGAGAAAAGTATTTGCTGCTGGTATGATCTTTGTCGTATCACCCTTTTCCACATCTTGTACCAAAGTCAAAAGTGTGTCATACATAGCAATAATATTTGTGGATCGTTCAACCTCTTCGGGACTCATACGGTCGTTTCCCTTCGCATTCGGTGCCTTCGCTTTGGTCAAAATCTTTTGCGCATATTGCCGTTTGTTGACCAAATCGTTATAAAATGGACT
>CAIMCT010000403.1 GCA_903839535.1 uncultured Desulfobacteraceae bacterium | reverse complement strand
TATCCAAACTGAGAACCTTACTGCAAAATTTGATAGTTGGGCGAAAATATCATCTGGCGCAGGTGCCATAGAATTACTTAAACAGGGAATCAAAACCAACTCTCAAATGGAGAACATGATTGGTGAACTTAAATCACAAAAAACATCACTTGAATCTCAAATATCAGGTTTAAAAGAAAAAATAGCAAACTCCCCTTTACCTTGGGCTTCTTTCGTTAAAGAAGATAAAGCAAAAATAGAAGAGATAAATTTAGCAATAGCGAAAATCACTGAAACAATTGGTAATTTTACCAATGCTATGAATGTAATGAATAGCAACAAAAACTCTGTAAGTATAGCTTCGTTTCGTATATTGGAAGGCGCTCAAGATGTTTTAACTAAAAAAGTTGAACAATACGGTTACGCCACAGATAACGCATTTGTTAATGCCAAGATAGCATCAGACGCATTCGGGGAGTCAGTAAGAAAATCTAAAGGATACCTTGAGGCACTTTATAATGTAAAGAAAGGAAGCCCTGAATTAGCAGATGCCTATTATGCAAAAAAGATGAGCGAATACGAATCTGACCTAAAAAAAGATGCCAAAACTTCAATAAAAGACGCCAATGCCGATGCAAAAGAAGCAGAAAGAACGCTGAAAGAATACAAGACGGTATTGACTCAAGCCACCGACGAATACAACCGCCTTACGATGTCTGCTGATGATTATGCTAAGTTAAAGGTGTGGGAATGGTGGCAAAAAGAATCCGAAGTCATCGGCGTGAACAACGAATATCTTAACGCATCTCGTGATTTGAAACTCAATGAAATAGACGCAACCGGCAAGCAAGCTACCGCCATGAAAGAGCTTTCTATGCAATACGCAGAAGCTACCATGACGAAAGAAGATTTTGCAGATTACAAGCTTAACGACCAATTCGATAAAGATAGCGAATCTGCAATTAAGCTCGGATTTGCTTATCAGATTATGGCTTCAAGCGGGAAGACATACATTGAAGCTCTGAAAGAAATACTTGATTTGAATATCAAGAACAATGCAGACGCAAACGCCAAGAAGCTTATCGCAGATGCCGAAGCTTTAGCCAGTACGCAAGCATCAGCGTACAGGACTATCTACAAAGACCTTCAAAAGTATTCGGGTGATTATTATCAGACTGAGATACTTGCGTTAGATAAACAAAAAATAAAGCTTGAAAACACGTTACTGAGCGGGAAAACATCGTATCAAGAGTATATTGCTTACAAGCAGTCGTTAAACGCGAAAGATATACTGTCGTATGACGACTATGCGAAAGCAATGCAAGCGATAGACGATTGGTACAAAGCTCAAAAACAGAAGACAGATGATGAGGAAACTCTGCGATACGGTACATTCCTCGACGGTCTCGGAGTAGCCTACCGGAAATCGCAAAAAGACCTGTTGACATGGGGCAATGCCGGTCAGAAAGTCTTTCAGGATTTGCAGAAAGCCGGAACAACCGCACTATCAGACGGCTTGTTCAAAACACTGAAAGGCGAAATGAACGGGTTTGAAGATGCGTGGAAAGGCTTTTGCGACACTCTATTAAAGACTTTCACTGACATGATCGCTCAGATGGTTATCCAAGATGTTTTCAAGATGATTTTCTCACTGGGGAGCGGCGGCACATCGACAATAAACATCCTCGGTGCAGGCTCAGGCGCGGCGGCAGGGGCAAGTGAAGGCGGCGTATTGGGTGGATTGAGTACGCTGGCATCGCTGGCTGGTATTGCGAAGTTTTTATATAATTTACCATCAACCATCATGGCTTTACCTGGACAGATTGCAGCAATACCGCAAACGCTAACAAATGCAGTGAATGTCTTTACGTCGATGTTTAGTGGGACGGCAGGGCCAGGCGTGGACATGGCAGCTATAGCAACTGAGATCACAAATGCTTTAGCAAACAATACAACTGCTACTATCGCAAACACTGTAGCGACAGGAAGTGGAGAAGCGATAGCAGCCAGTACAGGTGTGTTGGCAGGAACAACAGCAATGGGGCTGTCAATCGGTGCAGCTATCATAGCCTCATGGATAAGCGACATTTATAATGATTCGGCATTCACCCGCGAAGATGCAGATGCTCTTCTTCGTGCGGAAGAAGCTGGCTCAATACGTCTCGAAAAAGCCGTGCGGGATGGATATAAAGCGGACTTGTTATCAAAATTCTTTTTGATAAATAATGGCGGAGTTGGAAGCTCTTTCGGCGGGAATAATAATGAAAAAATGGATGAATGGATAGCATCAAATCAAGAATTGCTCAAAATGACAATGGCTGAATATGACGAGTTAATGGGAAAACAGATAGAAATATGGAATGAATTATTATGGGGGGACGGGCCGGACTATGCACAAGGTACGACAACTGGAGTTGGATTTCACCCTGAGTCGTCTGGCATAATAAAAATAGGATTAGAAATGGCGGAAGATGAAACTCAGTCCATTGAAAAACGCATGTATGAGTTGGGTTTTGTAGCATCTCAAATAGGATGGGAATCGCAAGCTGTCGTGGCAATGATTGCAGAATTCAAAGATCAGGGCGTTCCGTGGGATACTATCAATCAATCTTTGATTGATTATGGATTATCTGACTCTACCGTTTACAAACGGATATATGCTGAATATACCGGATCAGCCACAAATACGCAAATACCAACATGGGCAGAATTTGAAGCTGCGATGCTTTCATCCGGTGTGGACTCAAGAAACGTCAAATCAATCGAGGCTTTTTATAGTTCAAATGTTATATCTTATTCTGATTTCTTGAGCTTGTTATACGGGGTGGGCCTTGACTCTGAAACAATCATGAAAATACAAGCCGCAGTCGATCCGTCTAATAAATGGAATGATTTAGTAATTCCAGTTGACGCTCCATCTTCAATACCTGTTGATTACGGATCCAACAACGGACGAGCAACAGGCGGGCCAGTCTCACGAAACACGCCTTATATCGTCGGTGAGATAGGGCCTGAGCTATTCGTACCACAAGAATCTGGGCATATTTTGAGTAACGCCAATATGAAAAAGTTGCTCGGCATGGGTGTTCAGGGGTTTGCAAACGGTACAACCGAAACATCGTCATCGTCATCATCAACACAAACACTTGAAGAATGGACAATTGGTTATGCAAAAGAACTGAAAAAAATGCTCGGCCTCACAAACGAACTTGGCGATGCACTCGAAACAATCAATGATTTTTATATTGAGCAAACGAAAACAGCTACCGAACTTGGCGCATCATCTGAATTATTGGCGCAAATGGAAATTGATCATGCTGCTGCAAAAGAAAAAGCAATCAAAGACTGGATGCAAACCGAGATAGACTACTACAATCAAATGATGGGATTAAACTCCGAACTGGGCGACAGTCTGGCAGAGATTACAAAACACTATGAAAATGCAAGGAAATCCGCCAAGGCCACTACTGGTAGTGGTTTGTCACCAGAAGACTTCGACTCAGCAAAAAAGTATCTCGCTGAAAAATCTGCGTCTGTTATCACAAAGCGTGACTCGGCACTTGAACAGAATGCAAAAAACTTAGCAGGCACGTTGGCTAACCCGTATTACAGTTATCATATAGAAGAAGCTGATCTTATTAAACAACAATATGCACAAATGAATGCTCAGATTGTAATATCAGCCAACGCTGACCTTGCAGCGATAGAAGCCGACTTGCAAGCCAAAATTAAACTTGCTGAAACCTATGTGAATACAAGCGGTGCAATCGCTGCAATAGACGCTGCCGAGGCGGCTGTTAAAAAGAAAGCAATTGAGGATTGGTTTAAATCAGAAGTGGATTATTACAACCAAATGATGGGGCTAAACTCAGAGCTTGGCGATTCACTTGTTGCAATCGATTCTCACTACGCGGCTGCAATTGCGTCGGCGAAGGCCGCTGGTGCTTCTGAGGAACAACTTGCTGCAATTACACAAGTTGCAACAGATGTCAAAAAGAAGGCAGAAGAAAACTACTGGAATGACGCTATCGCATATTATAATGACATGATGGGATTAACCAGCGGATTACAGTCAAGTATTGATGATGTAAATGCTAAATTTAACGAATATGCAAATGCTGCACAAGGGAACGCTGAAAAACTCGCTGAAATAGAAAAAGCCAGAAATGAAGTTCTGGACAAACTTTTTGCAGAGTGGGTTAGTTCGATAACTAAACCTTTTAGAGAATTGGCAGCGGCTCTCGTTGACTGGTATGGCATGTTGACATTGTGGCCTGCTGGCAAACAAAAACCAGACGGCATTTCCGGCACAAGTATTGAAACTCCTACGGAACAAGCATATAGAAATTTAAAATCTAATTTAGCGGATATTGAGGGCGCAAGTGTACCAACTGACATATCAGCTAACGCCATTATATCTGCAAAACCCAAAGGAACAGGTCAAAATGTAACAGACTATTTCATTGCGATAAACAAATATTTCACAGCTATTACTGATGGTTTAAAGGCAACAGTCGAATCGCTGATTAATACAAGAGCTAAGATTAACCAAAGCATATCAGATATACAACTAAGTTCTATGGACGCGGCTGCACAGTCTAAATTATACAACGATCGATTTTTCGCCCCAATGAACGGTTATATTGAAGGCAAATTACCAGGTGATTACGACTTGACCGAAAAAGACGCAACAAGAAGAGCAGATATATTAAGCGGGATGCACGACGATCTGATGAAGTGGTATGATATTGAGCTAAATGCTTTAAAAGCAAAACACGAAACTGAGTTAGCGAACATAAACGCTGTCCGTGACAAATTAAAATCACTAACATACAGCGCGTTTAACCTTGCGCTTCCAACAGTAAAACAAGCAACTGCCTCGCAGGATTACGAAAAATTGCTTTTGGCTGCACAGGCCAAGGATGCATCTTCTTCAACTGTTTCTTCATTCCTTTCTTTTGCAGATACTTATCTGCAATCCAGTCAAGACAAATATAAGTCGTCTGACAGTTATCAAGCTATTTATAAAAAAGTAATGGCGGATATTGGCGGTCTGGATACACAACCTACGAAGTCAATTGAGGATTTAACTAAAGATCAAACACAGGCAATAACTGACCTTAACACGATGACTGTCGGTGTTTTAACACGGTTAGAAGAAATAACTATTGATACTGCGCTTAATACGCTGGGTGTGTTAGTTGATATTTACAAGGTGTTAGTCGCAATCAAAACAGCCGGGGATGAAGCAACCAGCCCATCATCCGCTATGAGCGCAACTGGTGGGATTAGACTTAAATTCGAACTTGATCCAGATGACGAATTTACTATGATGGTGAGTGAATGGCTTAGTGAGGATTGGACTGAGGGAAAAGAAATTCCGGCTTCCATTGTATTCTCTGTGCGGATAAGTGGAGACGATGCAACAAATGCACTGTTGGGTTGGGTGGCACAAGGCGCTACGATTCCGGCTTCCATCGTATTCTCTGCGCGGATAAGTGGAGACGATGCAACAAATGCACTGTTGGGTTGGGTGGCACAAG
>CAIMCT010000402.1 GCA_903839535.1 uncultured Desulfobacteraceae bacterium | reverse complement strand
GTTCAGCCCCTCCCCCCAGCGGGGGGAGGTTGGGAGGGGGGAAATGCTGTCATGCCAGCCACTTGCCCTCCCCCGCTGAGAGAAGGAGTGAACATTTACGATCATGTAGTTGATGTGTTTTAATTTCTGTTTTAATTCCTGAATCGTTCAAACTATCATAAATTATGCCAACTTTATCTGAAATAAAAAAATCGTTTCTGGTGTCTCTCTGGTTCATGTTTCTGACCTTTCCTATCATGGTCATTCGTGTAAATACCACAGAAAAGCTGGTGTTGTGGCGATGGGAAAACATGTTGTATATCGGCATCGGAAGCTTTCTGCTTTCTTTTGTCTGGCGATATTTGCTCTGGCGAAAAGAAACCGGGAAAAAAGATACTGAATCGGGCGGCACAGAAGCACCGCCGTTTTTCCAGCGGATACTGTCAGATCGCCGATACGCCATTCCGGCTTTTGTCGTCGGCATCGTTTTTGTGGTGATCTTTCCTTTTGTGATGAATACCTACCAGACCAATATCATGATTACGGCTCTAATGTACGTCGTGCTGGGGTTGGGACTGAATATTGTTGTCGGGCTTGCAGGCCTTCTGGATCTGGGATATGTCGCCTTTTATGCAGTCGGAGCTTATACCTATGGCCTTTTGAATCACCATTTCGGGCTGGGGTTCTGGATCGTGCTGCCGATGGGTGCGTTCATGGGGGCTTTTTTCGGTCTTCTTCTTGGCTTTCCGGTATTGCGCCTGCGGGGGGATTACCTGGCCATTGTCACTTTAGGATTTGGTGAAATCATTCGTCTGATACTTGAAAACTGGAACGAATTTTCATTTGGTCCAAGCGGCATCGCCCAAATTTCCAGACCATCTTTGTTCGGCATTCAACTGTCTCTTTCCAACTCCATTGTTTATCTGTATTTTGTGATGATTGGCATGGTGCTGTTCACTATTTTTGTTGTCAATCGGTTGCAGAATTCCCGAATCGGACGTGCATGGATCGCCTTGAGAGAAGACGAAGTGGCCTGCCAAGCCATGGGAATCGATAAAACACGCACCAAACTGACAGCTTTCGCCCTTGGCGCCACCTGGGCTGGAATGGTTGGGGTGATCTTCGCCGCCAAAACAACATTTATCAATCCCGCCAGCTTCACATTTCTGGAATCGGCGATGATTCTCGCCATTGTCGTTCTGGGGGGAATGGGTTCCATTGTAGGCGTTGCCATTGCAGCCATGATTCTGATCCTTCTTCCCGAATACCTCCGGGCGTTTTCTGAATTCCGAATGCTGATATTTGGAGCCATCATGGTCCTGATGATGGTTTTTCGCCCACAGGGAATCGTCGCCAATGTTCGCCGAAGTTATAAGTTCCAACCCGATAAACATCCATGATTTTAAAAAGTTTTAGGTCTTAGGTATTAAGTTGGAATGAACACCTCTTGGTACTTGGATTTAGCGGATGCCCACTAACTATGGAAACCATACTTGAAGTAAACAACCTGACGATGGATTTTGGCGGACTTCGCGCCCTGGATAATCTGAACATAGATATTCGAAAGGGTGAAATTGTCGCTCTGATTGGCCCCAATGGGGCCGGCAAAACCACTTTTTTCAACTGCATCACCGGCATTTACTCGCCAACTAACGGGGACATCATGATTTCATCCCCCAAGGCAGCAGGCGCTCAAAAACGCGAACGCATCAACGGATTAAAGCCCAATCAGGTAACCGAAAAAGGCATGGCCCGCACGTTTCAGAACATCCGTCTGTTTCCGAGCATGACAGTTCTGGAAAATGTGATGATCGGCAGGCATTGCCGAACCCATTCCGGGGTAGCCGGAGCCATATTCCGCAACCGGGCAATGGTCAGGGAAGAGCAGTCTGTTGTGGATGACAGCTACCGGATTCTTGAAAAAATAGGGCTTGCCAGATATGTCAATGATCAGGCCAAAAATCTTCCCTACGGCGCGCAGCGGCGACTTGAAATAGCCAGGGCTTTGGCCACGGAACCTTTCCTGATTCTTCTGGATGAGCCGGCTGCAGGCATGAATCCCCAGGAGACACTTGAACTGGATGCTCTGATAACGAGGATCAGGGATGAGGAGGGGATTTCCATTCTGTTGATTGAACATGACATGAAACTCGTCATGAGTCTGTCTGATCGGATTTTTGTAATGGATTATGGAAAGAAGATCGCACAGGGAACCCCTGAAGAGATCCGCAATAATCCAGTGGTGATCAAGGCGTATCTTGGAGAAGAAATAGATGCTTAGGGTAAATGGTGTTTCAACATATTACGGCAATATTCAGGCCCTGAAAAACATCAGCATGGAAGTTGCCGAAGGAGAAATCATCACCCTGATCGGTGCAAATGGCGCTGGCAAAACCACCACTTTGATGTCCATTTCCGGACTCGTTCCACCAAGGCATGGAGAAATCGTTTTCAGGGGAAAGCCAATTCAAGGAATGGCTCCAGAAAAGATTGTCGTTCTGGGAATCAGCCAGGTTCCGGAAGGCCGCAGAATATTTCCCTATCTGACGGTTGCGGAAAACCTTGATATGGGCGCTTTTCTACGAAAAGATAAGGACAATATTCGAAAAGACCTCTCATATATCTGGGATTTGTTCCCGATCCTTTCTAAAAGAAGGCATCAGGCAGGTGGAACGCTCAGTGGCGGCGAGCAGCAGATGCTGGCCATATCACGAGCGCTTATGGCCAGACCGAAGCTGCTTCTGCTGGATGAACCATCTCTGGGGCTTGCGCCCCTGATTGTTCGCCAGATTTTTGAAATTATCAAGAAAATCAATGCCGAGAACAACACCACCATTTTTTTGGTGGAACAAAATGCCAACCTTGCCCTTAAAGTGGCTCACAGGGGCTATGTCATGGAAAACGGCGCCATCACAATGTCCGATTCCGCCTCGAATCTTCTGAGCAATGAAGCCGTCAAGAAAGCCTATCTGGGGCTGTAGAAAAGCCAATGCCCTCTCGTATAAATTTATAGAATTGATTACAGTACAAAGGACATCATTAAGGAGGCTGCAGCTCTTCGCTTTAGGGGAGTTCATTATTGTTGTTGACTCCACCTTCACGCCATGAGCATTGCAAACACAGAGAATGGCTACACGGAAAAATAAATCGTTCAGCGATTACAAAAATGAAGGACATCTTTGGATAGCCCTGTCAACAGGTGAATATTATCCTGATGTACTCCCCCTT
Organism: uncultured Desulfobacteraceae bacterium; assembly: GCA_903839535.1. GTDB lineage: Bacteria > Desulfobacterota > Desulfobacteria > Desulfobacterales > Desulfatirhabdiaceae > RAAP-1. Next base: position 4,304 of record CAIMCT010000402.1, on the reverse strand, counting down.
GCCTGTGAGCTATATAAACCTGTGCTTGTGACATTTGCGCAGTTACTCAAGAGCGCACACTAATCGACCGATTTGTTCATGGCATTAGTGTTAAATGGCTTATATCCAAGGAAAGATGAGAAATGGCGACAGGAATACCAAATAAAAATGGTAATGGTCGGTCGCAGCCAATCAATATCGCATACGAAGGCAAAAAACCTGCGTCTGCCATTCTTAAGGGCGAATGTGGAATTTTCGAGAATATCCATCGTGGGTCTATGGGTAAGCGTCTTTATTTTGGTGATAACCTTAAATGCCTGAGATCTCTGCTTTCAGATATGGATGTCGCTGGTAAGGTGGCCCTGGTGTACATTGATCCGCCATTTGCTACAAAAGGGACATTTCTCTCCATATCCTTGGAAAAGGCTTACGATGATCATATATCCGGAGCAAGATATGTCGAGGATTTGAGGGAGCGACTTATTCTTCTAAAAGAATTACTGTCAGATCAAGGATCAATTTATCTTCATCTCGACGAAAATATGGTCTTCGAAATGAAACTTGTAATGGATGAGGTTTTTGGTTCTTCCTGCTACCGAAATCTCATCGTTCGTAAAAAATGTAACCCTAAAAACTATACTCGAAAAACCTACGGTAATATTGCGGATTACATTCTTTTCTATTCCAAGACGGATCAATATATTTGGAATCGTCCGGTTGAACCTCTCTCATATGAGAGTTTGAAAGAATACCACTATACGGAGTCTGAAACTGGACGGCGCTATATGAAAGTTCCAGTGCATGCGCCAGGAACGCGAAATGGAGCAACTGGAGGAACATGGCGCGGTATGCTACCGCCTCCAGGAAAGCACTGGCAGTACATACCGACCACCCTTGATGAAATGGATGCGCGCGGAGAAATTTTTTGGTCCAAGAATGGCAATCCTCGAAGGAAGGTCTATCTGGATGGACATTCCGGAGTTGGGGTTCAGGACATTTGGTTGGACTTCAAGGATGCTCATAATCAAAACATCAAAATTACTGGGTATCCGACTGAAAAGAATCCAGATTTACTTTGCCGAATTATTGGGGCATCATCGAACCCAGGTGATTTGGTGTTGGATTGCTATGCTGGTTCTGGAACGACATTGGCTGTTGGCAATGAGATGCAAAGGAATTGGATTGGGATAGATAACAGTTTGGAGGCACTCTCGGCCATGCTTAAACGCTTTCAGCAAGGGCTTTTACCAATGGGGGATTATGTCCAAGAGTGTAAGGTGAAGAAACAATCTGTGTTTCAACAGTCAACTCTATTCGATACACTATGTGAAAACACATCGTCGCTTGCTTCCTTGATGAGTGCAGTACATAAACCCATTAATGACTTTACGATTTTTGTCGAGAGAGGCGAATCATCCGAAGCACTTTCTATTATAAGAACCTGGCAGCAGGGGAAGAATACAAAGTTCACACAACCAACGTTGGAAATACACGAGCCAAGTAGGAGAATTCATGGGATACGCGAAAAGCGGTGTCCCGCTAGTCTGAACCATAATTTGGAGTGAAAACCATGAATACCTCTGCGAATTCAACAATTCGGAATCAAATTGAAACCCTGCGTCAGGCCCTTCACCGTCACAATACCCTGTATCATGCGCATGACAATCCTGAAATATCGGATGCTGAATATGATCTCCTGATGCAGGAACTGATAGCGCTTGAAAATGCACATCCCGACCTGCAAAGTCCGGATTCGCCCACGGCTCGCGTTGGAGCGCCGCCGCTTGCCGTGTTTGAAACCGCTTCGCGCGCCCTTCCAATGCTAAGCCTGGATAATGCATTTGCCCTGCAGGATATTATTGATTTTGACAACCGGGTTAAAAAAGCACTTCAAATTCAGGATGAGGTTCTTTATACCGCAGAGCCAAAGCTGGACGGCGTTGCGGTCGAGCTGGTCTATCAGGACGGTAAACTGGCAATGGCATCCACCCGTGGGGACGGAATAACCGGAGAAGTGATTACCGCCAATGTTAGAACCATCCGCTCGGTTCCCCTTCAAATTCAGCTCCAGACTGGCGCAGTTGAAAGTCGGCTGGAGGTCAGGGGAGAGATCATCATGGACCGCAAGGGTTTTGAGAAAATGAATCAAAGCCGCGAGGATAAAAACCTTCAGGTTTTCGCCAATCCCAGAAATGCGGCTGCCGGATCACTTCGGCAACTGGATTCTTCAATCACAGCCACGAGGCCTCTGGATATTTTTATTTATGGTACGGGACTGGTGCCAGACATGAATAGCGATTCCCACTGGGATGTTCTTAAGCAGTTGAAGTCCATGGGATTTAGGGTAAACCCCCTGATTCGTCCCTGCCTGACGCTGGAGAAGGTTCTGGAATGCTACCGTGAACTGGAAGAAAGCCGCTCTGGCCTTCCCTATGACATTGACGGCTTGGTGATCAAGGTCGATAGCCTTCGGTATCAGGGAATGCTTGGCGAAAAAGCCAGAAGCCCACGGTGGGCCATTGCCTGGAAGTTTCAGGCCGTTCAGGGAACAACACGAATTCAGGCTATTGAAATTCAGGTGGGCCGGACCGGTGTTCTGACCCCGGTTGCCCATCTGGAACCGGTTAGAATCGGCGGAGTCTTGGTCAGTCGGGCCACGCTTCACAATGAAGAAGAGATTCAGCGAAAAGATATTCGCATCGGCGATACGGTTTTTGTGGAAAGAGCAGGAGATGTGATTCCCAAGGTCGTAAAAGTCATCACCGAAAAACGATCTGGAAATGAAATTCCGTTCCAGATGCCGGCAACCTGTCCTGCCTGCGGCTCGCAAGCCATAAGATCATCACTGGAAAAGTCGGACAGGCTTGAATCCGCACTTCGGTGTTTCAATGCCCGATGCCCGGCGCAACTCAAGGAAAACATCATTCATTTTGCTTCCAAACGCGCTTTTGATATTGATGGTCTGGGTGAGAAGCTGGCTGGGCAACTGGTGGATGTGGGTTTGTTGACCTCTTATGCGGATATTTTTCAACTGACCATTGAAAAACTTCTACAATTAAACCGTATGGGACAAAAGTCCGCTGAAAACCTGATATCCGCCATTGACCGGAGTAAAAAAATACAGTTGAGTCGTTTTTTGTACAGCCTGGGAATCCGGCATGTGGGAGAGAATATCGCCGATATTCTTGCCAGAAAGTGGGGAAACATAGACACCGTGATGCAGCAGACTCCAGAGTCCTTGGCGGCGATTGAAGGCATTGGCAAGATCATTGCGGAGAGCGTACATGGCTTTTTCAGTGATCCGGGTAACAGGGGAATCCTTGATGGAATCCTGAAGAGCGGTGTTGAAATTCTGTCTCCGACCCCAATCGCCGTAAAAACACTTGAAGGCAAGTCCTTTGTTCTTACGGGAACCCTTCCCAATCTGACCCGGAGTCAGGCCAAGGCTTTGATTGAGGCATCCGGAGGAAAAGTCGGCAACGCTGTCAGCCGAAATACCAGTTATCTAATTGCCGGAGAAGCCGCCGGTTCCAAGCTGGAAGCGGCCCGAAGAATCGGTGTCGAGATTATTGATGAAGCCGCCCTGATGCAGCTTGTTGCAGGGACAGCAATCTAAACTTCTTCTCGATCAAGCCGTTTCAACAGGCAGTTATTTGGAAAATTGATTTCACCGCAGGCTTGAGCTTACAGGGAATGCGCCTGAGCATTCCTGCGGTGAATGATCTAAACAAAGAATACTACGGTTTTATATTCCTTCCTTGAGCTTTTTCCCGGGACGGAACTTAACCACATTGCTCTTTTTGATTTTGATGGCCTCACCGGTTCGAGGATTGCGGCCTTTTCGGGCTTTGCGTACGGTTTTCAAAAATGTTCCAAAACCTACCAGCGTTACCTTACCATCTTTTTTGTCCTTAAGCGCCTTGCCGATCCCGTCAATGAAGGAATTAAGCGCTGCGCCAGCGGCTACCTTGGTAATTCCTGCGTCCTGAGCCATCATGTCAACCAAATCTGATTTTGTCATAGCTTCCTGATCCCCCATTTTAGATTGTTTGTAGTTCCTGAACCAGATTATTTGTAATGTTTACAAAACACTGCAAGTGATGTCAACAGAAAATCATTGTTTATCAACAGTTAATGACTTCATAACGTTCAAAAAGATCGTTATTTCTATAAAAATTCGTATCTTTCTTAAATTCGATCGCCCCATATATACTGAGAGCTGGTGTAATTTGCGCTTTTGAACCCCCCAACTCTCCCCTACTGGAGAGGGAGTGCAAGTAGAGCCGGCATCCTGCCGGCTGCAGCAGCCGGCAAGATGCCGGCTC
>CAIMCT010000401.1 GCA_903839535.1 uncultured Desulfobacteraceae bacterium | reverse complement strand
TTGCGCTTTTGAACCCCCCAACTCTCCCCCGCTGGGGAGGGAGTGCAAGTAGAGCCGGCATCCTGCCGGCTGCAGCAGCCGGCAAGATGCCGGCTCTACGGCGAAAGATTATGCCCGTGCACAGTATATGTCATCACAATAATGACTTTTTACGAACGTTTCAAGTCTTTTTCAGTTCAGTCTGTTCTTTCCAGAGCTTATAAATTGCCGGATATACCAGAAGCTCCAGAAGAAATGATGTGATAAGACCGCCGATCATGGGTGCTGCTATCCGTTTCATCACATCCGCCCCTGCTGAAGTGGACCACATAATGGGCAGAAGGCCCATGAAAGCAGCGGTAACGGTCATCATCTTGGGCCGCACTCGGCTAACGGCCCCATGGATGATCGCTTCATCCAATTCTACGGAAGAATTCAGCTTGCCCCATTTTTTTGCATCGTCGAGTGACAGGTCCAAAAAGAGGAGCATGAAAACTCCGGTTTCGGCATCAAGGCCCATAAGAGCGATCATTCCAACCCATGCGGCGATGGAAACATTGTAATTCAGAAAGTAAAACAGCCATACCGCGCCGATAGCTGAAAATGGCACGGCCAGCATGACCACTGTGGTTTTGAAGGCAGATTGCGTGTTCATATACAGTAGAAAAAAGATGAGAAGTAGCGTAACGGGTATGACAATCCTGAGCCGTTCCCGCACCCTTATCATGTTTTCGTACTGACCACTCCACTGAAGCAGATAACCGGGTTTCAGCGAAATCTTGTCGTGGACCAGCTTTTTGGCATCCTCCACATAGCCACCAACATCTCTGCCGGAAATGTCCACATAGACATAACCGGCCAGAAATCCGTTTTCATCCCTCAGCATGGCCGGCCCCTGCGCCAACTTGATGTCTGCGAGCTGAGAAAGCGGAATCTGGGCGCCAGTCGGGGTCGGAACCAGAACCCGCCGGAGTTTGTCCATATCCTCGCGAAGTTCGCGGGGATAGCGCAGGTTTACCGGATAGCGTTCCCTGCCTTCCACTGTGGTGGTGATATTTTCACCACCGATGGCGCCGGTAATGACCGACTGAACCTGGGCTATTGTCAGACCATATCTGGCCAGTTGATCCCGACGCGGCTCAAAATCCACGAAATAGCCGCCGGCCACCCGTTCGGCAAACACGCTCCGGGTTCCCGGAATATCGCGAATGGCCTGCTCCAGATCAATCCCGATACGCTCAATCTCTTTTAAATCCGATCCAAAAACCTTGATGCCGACAGGAGTGCGAATACCGGTTGTAAGCATGTCTATCCGCGCCTTGATGGGCATGGTCCAGGCATTGGAAACCCCTGGAATTTGAAGCGCCTTGTCCATTTCGGCAACCAGCTCTTCCCAGGAAATGTGATCCGGCCAGATCGGGCGAATCAGAAATTTCATCCAATCCGGAACCCACGCGGAATACCACCTGTCTTTTCCTCTCCACTCAGTTTCAGGTTTAAGAACCACGGTTGTTTCCATCATGGAGAAAGGAGCTGGGTCCGTGGACGTATCCGCCCGCCCGGCTTTGCCAAAAACCCGCTCCACTTCCGGAAATGAACGCAGCACCTGATCTTGGGTTGTCAGGAGTTCCTGGGCCTGAGCCACGGAAATTCCGGGAAGCGTTGTCGGCATGTAAAGGATGGTTCCTTCATTCAAAGGCGGCATGAATTCAGTACCAAGTTTCAGATAAACCGGCATGCTAAGGACAACCATCGCAACTGAGGCTGCTATAACGGATTTGGGCCAGGCCAGAACAAAACGGCAGGCAGGCCCATAGACTTTGAATATAGCCCGGCTGATGGGATGAAAATCTTCTGAATAATAGGTTCCTACCAACGCTTTCGTGGAAAGCTTAGAAAGCCATCTGGGCGAAAATGTGAACGGGTCCATCCGGGTAAATAACATCCGCATGGCCGGGTCCAGGGTTATGGCCAGAACGGCGGCAATCGCCATGGCCAGATTTTTTGAAAATGCCAGGGGCCGGAACAGCCTGCCTTCCTGATCCACCAGCGCAAAGATGGGAAGAAAGGCTACTGCTATTACCAGAAGCGAGAAAAACACAGAAGGCCCAACTTCCATGAGAGCTTCCAGCCGCACCTTGTGAAAGTCCCCTTTTTTGCCACCCGCCTGCCAGTGATAGAGCTTGTTGTATGCGTTCTCCACTTCCACGATGGCACCGTCCACCAGAACCCCAATGGAAATTGCGATGCCTGCAAGCGACATGATGTTGACCGTGACTCCCATGAAATAGAGCGGAATGAATGAAATCAGGACAGATACCGGGATGGTTACAATGGGCACAATGGCGGAAGGAATATGCCAGAGAAAAACAAGAATGACAAGGGAGACGATTATCATCTCGATTTTCAGCTCGTGGCCAAGGGTATCCAGAGCGCGGGTAATAAGGTTCGACCGATCATAGACAGGAAGAATGTTGACACCTTTGGGAAGATAGGGCTCAAGCTCCTTAAGTTTTTCCTTCACCAGATTAATTACGTTAAGGGCGTTTTCTCCGTGGCGCATCACTATTATGCCTCCCACGGCATCTCCTTTTCCGTCCAGGTCGGAGACACCGCGACGGATTTCAGGCCCCAGCTCCACCCGACCAATGTCCTTCAAAAGCACCGGCGTACCGTTAGGGGTGACCTTGACCACGATACTCTCAAAATCCGCGATGCTCCGGCTGTATCCCCTGCCACGAACCATGTATTCAGCCCCGGTAAACTCAATCAGTCGGCCTCCCACCTCGTTGTTGGACTCCCGAATGAGAGATGAGAGCATGTTAAAGGAAATTCCGTAAGCCGACAGCCGGTTGGGATCCACTGTGATCTGATATTGTTTGACAAATCCGCCGATGGACGCTACCTCTGCGACTCCAGGCACCGACTGGATGGCGTATCGCAGTGTCCAATCCTGATAGGACCGGAGCTGATCCAGGGAATGCTCACCGGAGTTGTCCACCAGAGCATACTGATAGACCCAGCCCACACCAGTGGCATCAGGGCCCAGCTCCGTGCGCACCCCTTCTGGAAGCCGGGACTGGATTTTGGAAAGATATTCCAGAACCCGCGAACGTGCCCAGTAGATATCAGTCCCGTCTTTAAAAATGACATAAATATAAGAAAAACCAAAATCAGATAAGCCGCGGACCGCCTTTACGTCCGGAGCGCCGAGCAGGGTTGAAACAATGGGATATGTTACCTGATCCTCGATGATGCCCGGAGAACGATCCCATTTGGAGTAAATTATGACCTGGGTATCGGACAGATCCGGAAGCGCATCCAGGCGGATGGTTTTAAGCGCATAAACAGCCATGACCATGACGGCTATCGTGAACATAACAACCATCAAGCGGTTGTTAGCGGAAAATTCGATGATCTTTTTTATCATGGCCTGTCCTATTTTTTCGCAGCCATTGCAGCATCGATAAGGGCGCTGAGACGGGACTCGGAATCCAGCAGGAAATTAGCTTTTACCACCACCCGGTCTTGAACGTTCAAACCCGACAGCACCTGTGTTTTTCCGTCGCTTCTAACCCCTGCCTTAACCTCCCGTGGTTCGAACCGGCCTTCGCCTTTATCCACAAAAACCACCCGGCGGGTTCCAGAATCCATGATAGCGGAATCAGGAACGACGATACTCTCCCCATAATTGATCATGAGATTGATATCAACAAACATGCCGGGCTTCAGACGATAGTCCTTGTTGTCGAAGTCAAACCGGAGTTTCAGGGTCCTACTCTCGCGGCTCAGGTATGGATATATGTAGGCGATTTTTCCGGCAAGCCTAAGAGACGGATCAAATGATGTTGTCAGAACTCCCTCCTGTCCAACATGTACATCGAGGGTTTCATACTCATAGACCTCTGCATCCACCCAGACAACCGACAAATCCGAAACCGTGTAAAGTTCCATTCCCGGCTTGACTTCCTGGCCCGGAAATATGTCCTTGGCAGTCACAAAACCGTCCGCCGGAGAAAGAAGGGTTACCGTACGCTGGGGTTTTCCACTGCGTTCAAGCTCCCTGATGAAATCCGGCGGAACATCGAATAGCTCCAGCCGGCGCTGTGCGGACTGGTGCAGTCTCTGAACGGATGTCCGATCTCCGGCATCCGGAGCTGGCCGTAAAGCCGATTGCCGGGTCTTGATGAATTCCTCCTGGCTGCCCAAGAGTTCCGGTGAATATATCGAAAGGATGGGACTGCCTTTTCTGACGAGCTGTCCGGTGTAATTGATCAGAAGGTTTTCCACCCAGCCTCCGACCTTGGTCTGCACCCGGTGGATGCGGGTCTCATCCGGCACAACAAATCCTACGGTACGAAGAACACGCTGGATTTTCTCCTGTACTGCCGTAGCAACCTGAACGCCTGACAGTCGTATTCCCTGCTCCGTCACCGTAACCACACCAAGGCCGGAAACTTTGGTTTCCTCACTGAAAAAATCGTCGACCTCCTGCTGCGCGGATTTGACAGGGGCTTTGGCATCGTCCTCATAAACCGGAATGTAGTCCATTCCCATCTCATCCTTGGCAGGGGCCGGCGAGGTAATGGCAGGATTCATGGGGTTCCGGTAAAATAGCAGCTTATGGGAGACTGAAGACCCTGATGACTGTTTGTTCACCCGCTGTTGATAGCCCAAGCGCCAGGAGAATACGCCAATGACAAGAATCAACATCGCCAACACGGCCAAGATGACTTTTAAAGGCATTTTTATCATTCGAAATCTCCAACCTTCTCAACCTGAGTGAAACAGAAAAACCAAAATACAGAAAAACCCTTTTGATCGGCCGGTAACCATTCACTTCCACCCCCCCCCCTATGACATATAACAAGCTGAATTTATTATGTCTGACTTTGGAAAAGTAGGGAGGAGTGAACGGTTACAGCGCTGGAGATTCTCAATGACTGGGGTGCGGTGGTGGCGTTTGTCAAAAAAACGGAATTTCCTCCGACCAACAATGATTCTGAGCGTGCATTGAGGCATGCGGTAATTGGTTGCAGGGTGCATGGTTCGTAGCCGCCCCTGCAACCTGTGTACGTTGATATGTTTAATTGTACATATTCAGGAGCCAATTGCAAAACTATCCAACATGGTATGAAAATCGAAGAAAATCAGAGAAAACACAAGAAACAACTGGGGTTTTGCAATTACCTCTCAGAGATAAAAATTAAAAAGAGCGCCCATTGCTGGCCGCCCTTTTTGCATTATTTGCCATGATAGATTACCACGTCACCTGACGGTGTACTTGAGCAACCTTCCAGAGCAGGAATAATCCAGCTCGCGCGTCACTATCTTGGATATTTTTCCCGTTTGCATATCAATCCTTCTTACAAATATGACTACCTTGTTGTTGCTCAGATAGTTGTATGTCCCGACAACCACTTCGGACTGAACATACTCTTCCTTCTTGATCTCATTTGCCTTGCGCGTCAGCACTACCAACCCGTTTTCTGACAGTTTGAAATATTTTGCAAACTCAGCCTGGACGATCTTGTAGCAACAGACATTATTGAGACTGGCCCGCATCAATTCACCCATCAGGATACCAGATTGATTGGGAATGTATGTCTGGATGTCGGCAAAGTCGGTAACAAGCACGGTCTGTCGGTTAATTTCATCACGATTTGCGCAGTTACGCGTGTTTCCTTTATCGCCAGGTATCCGCGTCACGCAATCGGAACAGGTGTCAACACACAGTTCTGCGGCAATATCTCCAAAAAGCGATTTAAGATCCGTGGAATCCAGCAAAACGGGTAAGGTCTTGCCGTGGCAGCGCACATAACCTTCCTGCGTTGCCAAACAACCCATCAAAGTAAAAAAAAGTATGCTGCACACTATAACAACAATACAATTTCTAATCATCATCGCACACCACTCAAAGGCGTATCTCCGACTATTTTCATGGGCTGAATATTATCTGCATTGAACAACAGCGCATCTGTAAACCAGTTGGCCGGCATATACGACTGAGCCGATGACACTACCAGCCCGGTATTAATGTCGATCACACGTGAATTAACTATTACATGGCCATCCACCACTGAATACGTTCCAGTAACAACACCACCTACCATGTACATATCCTTGATTTTTTTGATGTCACGACTCAAGGAAAACTCACCCGTTTCATTGATGATTATGTCTTTGGTTAGCCTAACTTCAAATATCTTCCATTTACGCACATGCAATTCGTGGATGAGATTCTCCGCCACAAGCCTTCCGAATGGGGTTGTTTCCGAAAACTTGTTTAGATTGATAAAACTGGTGATGATGAAAGTATTTTCAAGGCTCTCACGGTCAACGTTCCGCTCAATCTGGTCCGCCATGAAAATAATCTGCGAATTAAATCTTCCAGCAGTAGAATCAGTCTCTGGCACCCGTAATTGTTCATTAACAACGTATTTTTTACTTGGATCAATGTAAGCAACATTTGAACAACCGGCAAGAAATATGCAAAGTCCCGTCATACAACACAGCGCAATCAACGAAAGTTTCAGCGTTTTATTCACCGACCAACCTCCTTAACTCTGTCTTTTGGCATAGCAATATTACCGCCATCTGGAAGCGTCACAGCATATCCACCGTGATCCTCTTCATAATTGTACTCTTTACTCCTGTAAGAAACTGGGTAGCCTGCTGAATCACAGTTGTTCAAATGTGAATTGCAATTATTTCGATACTTGTAGCAACTCGACTGGCGCGAGTGATCCCAAGCGACACTATATGTTTCTCGAAAGCAGAACGCGTCGTTATCACATCGGGTAATTTTCTTACCGTGAAAATCGTCAACCATATAAATCGGTGGCGAAGCACAGCCTGAAACACACCCCAGTAGCGATAAGAATAAGAGTAACTTTTTCATACATCCCTCTTAAAAATTTTCTGATTGTTTCCTTGCATAATTTCATGCTTGGTTCGAATTGTCAAGCAACATAACAACAACCTCATAAGCTTAGATACTAAAATTTGACAGAATGAACAGATTAAAAAGTTTTAAGATTAACACTATCCCTTGAATTCAAAGATGTTCCGACAATTTCTTCCAGGTTGGCCCGCGCAATACCGATTTCGCTTTTTTTCCGCTCGCTGGTCAGGCAGGCTCCAAACCATGTCATGTAAAATTCGATGACATCCCGCATATCCGCAACACCTGCTTCATAACGCAGGCTCGAAACTTCTGCGGAAAGACGGGAAAGTTCCCTGATCTTTTTTGTATAAAGTCGCTCTTCCCGAATGGCCAGATCCAGCTTAAACCACCCTTCCCTGACCCTGAAACGCATCGCGTTTTCCGCATTTTTCAGCTCATTTCGCAGCGCCTCGAGTTTTTCCCGGGTTTCCCATAAATATGCATCGCCCAGGCCAAACCACGGATTTTTCGGCAGTCCCTCTCCCATGTAAGATTTGGCGACATCGGCAAAAGGCACCTCTGTTTTAATCGCGCCCACCTGAATGACGGCCTTGTTTTCAAATAATGAGAGGTTCTGGGTAAATCGTGGATATATCTCCGTTTCCGCCATCTCGATCACTCGCTCCATTCCGCCGGTCATGGCTCGGATGGTTCTTAGCTCCTGGCTTTGCTCCAAAGCCAGGTCAGACAGCCTGTCAATGGCCAGAAGTTCACGTCGAGGCTCGCGGATTGCCGGAAACCCGATATCCGATCCGGGTGTAAGATCAGCTATCTTTCGAATATTTGTTTGAAGGCTTTTCTGCTCTTCTTTCAGCGTGTTCTGTTCTTCCCGCAGCTTTCCCTGCTGAATCTGAACCCGAATTACATCCTGAAGTGTTTCCTTTCCAACCTCGTAGCGTTTCCTGGCCGAAAGCTCAAGCTGATCAAGAAGTTCCAGCGTAGCGCCGGTAATCTCCTGCGCACGACGGTTATAAGTCAGATTCCAGAAAACCCGGCGGCTATCTGTAATCACGGTTTTTCGGACGGTCTCAAGTTCTTCACGGGCGATTTTAACTTCCTGATTGACGATCTCTCCTTTTAAAGCCATGACTCCGGGAAAGGGAAATTTCATGGCAGGTGATTCCTTGTCCGCCATGTCTCCGACTCCGGTCATCACCGCCTGGGTAAATACAGAATACTGCCTGAGAATTTCATCCAGGTTTGAAATCTGAGCGTAGGATTGCAGTTTGCTCCGAAAAGTCTTTTCAGCAGAAATTACCCCGGAGTTTCTCAGAAGCGCCAATATCTCAAGCGTTTCCAGAGTAAATCCTGAGGATAGCGCACGGGCGGCAACTGCTGCGTCGCGAGCAGCCGGTTCCAGGCCGGATAACTGGCCCGGTGCCGGCGAAAAAAACCTGGTATCCACTCCCTGAGCATTCAGTGCAGCCTCCCATCGACTGCCCATCTCATTGAGCAGCGCTTTCTGATTCCTGAAATCGACATCTGACTGCGAATCCTCAGCGGGTTTGGGTATCGGGGATATTGGGGGAGATATTATGGTCGGCGGGTTGTAGGTTTCATAGTTCGCAGACAGTTTCCGATAATGAGAACAGGCAGGAAAGAAAATGACTACTGCCAGCAATAAAGCGCAAGTCCGCAAGTTCGCACCAACAAAAACAGAGAAATCCAGGCGCTTCCGATCTTCGGTTCTTTCTTTCTTCGAGCCTTGCGGTCTTTGGTCTTTCCGGTCTTTGATCCTGCGGCGCATTTTCATGGCTTCGCCTCTGGCTGCGGCGACTGCTGATCATCTTCCTGCTTGCGGGTAAGGCTAATTCCGACGATTCCCTCCAGCTTGGCCAGGTATTTGCCATAATCGGCTCTGGATCTTGCAAGCGCAAGCTGGAAATTGTACCAGACAGCTTCCGTTTCCACGAAATCTGTAAGACTTCCCTGCCCCTCGCGGTTCCAGATTTCTGCTGTCTCCATGGCTTTTATGGCCTGTGGAAGAAGCTGATCGCGATAAAGGGTAATGAGCCTATCTGCGTTTTTAAGCCTGAAAAACGTTTCACGAATCATTGCGCGTGCTTCGTTGATCTGAACGTTTACCCGAGCTGCGGCCTTTTCTGTTCCGGCGCGGGCTGCTTCCCGCCTTCCGGCGTTTTTATTCCACCAGACCGGAAGGGTCATGCCGAACTGTATTCCGTACATGTTGTTTGCAGAAGCATCAGGCGAGTCTGGAGCATCGTATTCGTACTTAAATCCCACCATAAACTCGGGCAGATTCTGGAAGCGGGCCACATCGGCCTCGGCGCGGGATTTGTCCGCTCCTGCCGCAGCCGCCCGGATTTCTTCACGATGGGTCTCGGCAAGGGTGTAAATGTCGTTCAGTCCATAAGCCAAAGACACCAGGGGTTCATCCTGCAAGGGACCGATTACCGCTTCAGGCAACCGATTCATAAGCGCGTTCAGACGGGTGATCTCGGTTCTTTCGAGTTCCTCCAAAAGCAGCATGTCATACTGAACCTGTCCGGATTGGGACTGGGCTTTCAATACATCGTAAAGAGCAGTCCGATTTTGGGCATATGCCGTTTCTCCGATTTTTCTAATGTGTTCAAGCGCCAAGCGGTTATGGTCGGCGATTCGGACCGCCTCACGAATGTACTGCAGTTCATGGTAAGATTCACGAACCTTAACCGCCAAATCCCGAACCGTCCGGTCAAGCTCCAGTCTGGCCATATCAGATTCGGTTTCAGCCACTCTTCCGGCGGCAGCCAGTTTCCCAGGAAACGGAATTATCTGTAATAACTCTGTTTCAAAGCGTTTATTGCCCCAGTTTCTGGAAGGATCAGACGGCCAGTACGTTGTCGTGAGCAGGGGGTCAGGATACCCGGTTTCCACCCGGTATTTTTCTATGGTGACCCGCCAGGATGCCTTTGCTTCCTTTACCACCGGACTTGATTGATAGACTAATGACAACAGATCACGCAAGGATGGTGATCCGGCGATACGGGCCTCAAGTACATTCGGCTCATCCGCTGTAACCTGAGCCGCCTGAGCAAAGGATATGACAATCACTAAGATGATCATCGATGGAATTGCGGGAAACTTCGGCCAGACAATATTTCTAAAAAAATTTTGGGGCATACCCACCCTTTCATGTCCCATCTTAATCCCCCTTTCAAAAAGGGAGTATTGAAAAACTTATTCAAAATTGTTCAGTACTATTTTGATTTCTATACTGCGAACTGGCATAATCTGCGCTTTTCATAAACTCCCTCTCCCAGCGGGGGAGGGTTGGGGTGGGGGATCAAAAACGTAAAATTATGCCAGTTCGCAGTATACCTGCGGTACGGGACAAGGTGTTCGGTTCGGACCGGACAACGTTGATATTGGGGTCTTAACAGGTTTGAACCGGGTCATGGCAACCTCTGTAAATTAAAAACCTGGCAAGAAAAAAATTGGCTTGACATCAAATATAAGACCATACTATTTAGGCACTCGTCAAGAAAAAATATTATGTAGTCAAATGAATTGAGTTCATCATACTTTTTTGCCCGAATATCATCACAGCAGAAAGCGGCTCATTTCCCCATGAACATTTAACAGCGTATTCGATCGCCCCAGGATTTTTTATTCTAACATACATGGTGAAAATCCGGCATAGTGTCATCTTTATTGTAATATTAAATTAAGTCTATAATCTTTAAACTGGAGAAACAGGAGAATATGAAGGATTTTTGTACTCTAAGAACAGTGATTGCGCGAAACCTGGAATACAATCCGGAAAAGACGGCTGTTATTGAAGGCAAGCGGCAGTACACCTTCCGCCAATTTGCCGACCGAACTCGCAGTATGGGCAATGCCTTATTGGATATTGGTCTGGAGAAAAGGGATCGGGTTGCTATTTTAAGCCGAAACAGTATCGAAAATGCCGAAACTTATTTCAGCATACCCAATGCAGGTCTCGTTTTGGTGATGCTCAATTTCAGGCTGGCTCCTCCTGAGATTCTGTCTGTTCTTAAAGATTCCCAGGCTTCTGCGCTTATGGTGAATGAAGAGTATATAGAACAAATAGAGAATCTTAGGGAAAGTTTAAGTTTCATAAAACATTATATCTTCATTGGAGATAAGACTATAACCCCGAACGGATGGCACCACTACGAGACACTGATTGAGCAGACACCTTGTCATGTCCCTGAGGTTCCAATAACTGAAGATGACTTGGCTGTCCTGATGTACACCAGCGGGACGACCGGTGCGCCCAAAGGGTGCATGGGCACCCATGGCAATTTCTATCATGTCGGCAGAAGTCTGACACTTGAAATGAAGATGGACCAAAACGATGTGGGAATTGTTGCATCGCCCCTTTTCCATGCTACCGGGGAAGTTGTGCTGATGAATGATATGTTTAGCGGCACGCCATCTGTGATAATGGGCATGTGGGACACGGAGGAGTTCATGCGCCTTGTCGAGAAATACAAAGTCACCACGGGAATGATTGCTACGCCCATGCTGCTTTTTCTCGTACAAAATGCAAACGCAGATCAATACAATTTGAGCAGTATGAAGAAACTGTTTTTTGCAGGGGCGCCGGTTACGCCTATCGTATTCCAAAAAGCCATCGAAAAATTTGGCAATATCTTTCTGCATCTTTTCGGCACCAGCGAGACCGTGGGGCAAGCAACTGTTCTGAGAATTGAAGATGTTACCCGTGCTATGGCGGAGGGAAAGACGGAAATTCTCTCATCCTGCGGCAGATCGTTTGCCGACATGCAGAGCGAGGTTGTGGATGGAAGCGATAAGCCTGTTTCTTCCGGCGAAATCGGAGAGATAAGGGTACGGGGATTGGGCACTACATTGGGTTATTGGAATAAAGATGAGGAAACCAAAGAAGTCTTCAGAAATGGGTGGTACTATCCCATGGATTTGTGCAGAGTGGATGAGCAAGGCTACATTTATGTCGTTGATCGAAAAAAGGACATGATCATAACGGGTGGTGAGAACGTGTATCCCGCTGAGGTAGAGAACGTTCTTTACAAACATCCGGCAGTTGCCCAGGTGGCGGTGATCGGTGCCAAGGATGAAAAATGGGGGGAGGTTGTTACCGCCCTTGTCCTGAAAAAAAAAGATTCGAGTACTACGGAAGAGGAAATCAGGGCTTTCTGCAAGAAAGAGATTGCTGGATACAAGGTACCCAAGAAAGTCGTCTTTGTGGAATCCCTGCCTATGAGTGCAAGTGGTAAGCTGCTGAAATATAAACTTCGTGAGCAGTTTGCAGTATAAGCCATTTATACGTTATCTCCGGATAATAGCTGTCTCCCCCAGAAACTCACAGCAGAGGAAAATATCACGGTGGCAATCCTGGGGCGATGCCAGCATTTCCTCCCTCACAGCCTCCCCCCGCTGGGCGAGGGCTGATTTGGCACTCCGTGTCTGACACCTTGTAGCGATAGCGTGCTTCCGAGCCGCTAAATTTTGAGAGTAAAAGCGCTCAGGCGTGGATAGTTCCGCCGCCGCTCCCTGTCTTTCCTGGTCTCATTCATCTTTTTTTGAAATCGGAAAACGAGATGACCTTGGGTCCAGGTGCAGGCCTGGATTCAATGGAGGCTTCGGTATCGGAAGCCTTTTCTTCGGGGTCTTCCGGGCAGATAATTTTTTCAAGCCGCACTTTTTTTCCATCCATTGTAAACGGATCGCCATCAATATAAGCGTTTCTAAGAATCCAGGTAACGGTTTGAAGAGGAACCTGCAGAAGGAGCAGCTTGACGTGATTCCAGCCGGGCTTGTAATCCTCTGTAATATCCTCTATTCTGGCAAAAAGCAGGGGGTTGTCCTCAAAATGGATTAAAACAATATCACTTTCACCTGTCATGAGTCATCCTTTACACAAAAGAAATATACTGCAAACGGTAAGAAACTGAACTTCTGACACCCCCTTAGTATTAGCATAAATATCCATTCAAGGATAGGGTGTCAACATAAACGAAATTGCCTTACTCGTATCCGTTCGGATTTTGAGACTGCCATCTCCAGGCATCGCGGCAGATATCGTCAAGAAATCTCCGGGCGGTCCAGCCCATTTCACTCTGCGCCCTGGAAGGATCTGCAAAACTGCTGGCCACATCTCCTGGCCTGCGGTCCATGATCCGGTATGGAATGCGCTTGCCACTGACGGTTTCAAAAGCCGTAACCATTTCAAGGACGCTGTAGCCCCTTCCGGTACCAAGATTGTAGGTGACTATTCCCGGATTTTCGGCGAGCCTGTTCAGTGCATGAATGTGGCCTACAGCCAGATCCACCACATGAATGAAGTCCCGGACACCAGTGCCATCCGGGGTTGGGTAGTCATTTCCAAACACCTTCAGCTCCTCCAGCTTTCCAACCCCCACTTGTGTAATATAGGGCAAAAGGTTGCTCGGAATGTCGTTGGGGTCTTCGCCGATCTGTCCGCTTTCATGGGCACCTACAGGATTGAAATAGCGGAGCAGGGCGATATTCCAGGCTGGATCCGAGACATGAATGTCCTTGAAGATTTCCTCGATCATCCACTTGGTGCGGCCATAAGGGTTGGTGGCATGAAGGGGAAAATCCTCGGTAACGGGAACACGATGCGGATCTCCATATACCGTGGCTGATGAGCTGAATACCAGGTTCCTGACCTGATGACTCTTCATGACTTCGCACAGAACAAGGGTTCCAGTAATATTGTTCTGATAATACATAAGCGGAAATGAAACAGATTCCCCCACAGCTTTAAAGCCCGCAAAGTGAATCACAGCCTGTATATCTGTAGCGTCAAATACGGCGGTCAGCGCAGCTTTGTCTCTCAGATCCACCTGATGAAACGCCAGCGATTTTCCGGTAATGTGCTGAACCCGTTTCAGGGATTCTGCCTTGCTGTTGGACAGGTTGTCCACCACAACCACCGGATAGCCGGCGTTCAGAAGTTCCACGCAGGCATGACTGCCGATATACCCGGCACCGCCGGTAACCAAAATAGTCATGGTTTCTCCAAAATCAATTGCTTCTTCTGAAACGGACAGCGAAAAAACCGTCCATGCCGTGAAGATGCGGAAATGTTCTAAGATGCCCTTCAGAGCTTATCAGAGAATGGATTTGAGGGGACAGCCCAGCAAGGCTCTTATCAATCGAAAATATAGAATGATCGCGTAAAAACGCCTCTACCACGGCTTCATTTTCTTCTGGTTCCATGCTGCATACCGCATAAACCAGAACACCGGAAGGTTTTACAAATTGCGATATGTGATCCAGAAAACCGATCTGCCTGATTTTGCAGCACTCCAGCCGATCCAGTGATGCCCGCCATTTAATATCCGGGTTGCGGCGAAGGACACCAAGACCCGAGCAAGGAGCATCCAAAAGCACCCGGTCGTACTTTCCATTCCGGTCGGTATCTACAGGCAGGCTGAGGTCATGAACCAGGGTTCCCACAATTGAAATTCCCAGGCGGCTCATTTCCAAATTAATTTTTTCGAGCTTGTCCTGGTTGATATCCAGAGCCAGAATCTTTCCCGTATTTTTCATCTGCTGCGCAATATGGCCGGTTTTTCCGCCCATGCCTGCACATGCATCCATGACGGTTTCTCCGGGCTGTGGGTCCAAAAGCAATGTGACAAGCTGAGCTGCTTCGTCCTGAACCTGAAAAAAACCTTCCCTGAACCCTTCCATTGAGGCAACTGATGAGGCACCTGGTGATGCAACTGGTGATGAAATCGGATATTCCTGGTGATTCATCAGGACACCATCCGGGCAATAGGCAGTTGGTTTATTACTGGCATAAATTCTCACGGATTCCAGAAGTGCGCTTCGAGTCGTTTTAAGGGTGTTGGCCCGAAGTGTAAGGGGTGGAATGGTGTTGATGATATCACAGAGCAAAAGTGTCTGGGATAAGCCGAATCGGGGGATCCATCGACTGATAAGCCATTGGGGCATGGATTTTTCAATTGAAACCGCCATAACCGGATCATTCTCCATAACTGGAGGGGTCAGCTCCCGGTATTCCCTGACGGCGGTGCGCAAAACAGCGTTAACAAATTTAGTCAGCCACGGTTTATTCA
Organism: uncultured Desulfobacteraceae bacterium; assembly: GCA_903839535.1. Classification (GTDB taxonomy): domain Bacteria; phylum Desulfobacterota; class Desulfobacteria; order Desulfobacterales; family Desulfatirhabdiaceae; genus RAAP-1. Next base: position 2,025 of record CAIMCT010000401.1, on the reverse strand, counting down.
GGGTTTTGGCCAGATCAACAGCAGTATTGACAGCGGCGAATGCGGGGATGCGGGTGAGATAGACCACCTGAAAAAGGCCGATTCTGAGGATGTTGAGTACTTCTGAATCAAGTTTGTCAAGTCCGGTTCTGGAAAAATGATCCAGAATCCAATCTAAGCGTTTTCGATATCGCAGTACACCATAAACAATCGTAAAAGTAAGGTTTTTCTCCCGCTGCGGCAGATTCACGATTTGCGTGAATGTGGCGTTAAGAAGATGGTCCAGGGTTTTTTTGTCCTGGTCCACTTCGTTGAGAACGCTTAAAGAAATCAAACGGGAATTAGGCGGCATGAAGTCTCTTGAGTCAAATCTGGTTTGTGAGAAAGTCTAATAGTATCATTCTTAAATTTCATCGAACGCTCTTGTGCCCGTTAATCTAAAATACTAAAATCGAAAGGATTCCCCCCTTTTCCAAAGGGGGAAGTACCATTTTCATATATGGGGTGATCGAATTTAAGAAAGATACGTCTAATGGCCAATTTAAATAATGTAATAAATCCGGCCATCCCTAAGTCAGTACAGTTCCCGGCAAAATGGGATGGCCGCGCAGGAAATCCTGAACTGAAAGGCGTTTTCCAGAATCGCCTTGAAGCTCCTGAATGACCAGCGCATGCCTGCCGGTCGCCACGGTAAGCTCATTCGAAAATCCCTTCAGAACCGTACCGGGGGATGCCATCGTCACAATGGGTTTTTGGCATGCCCGATATATCTTGATCCGTTTTCCGTTATAAAAACAAAAAGCGCCGGGCCACGGTGTCAGTCCTCGAATAAGCGCCTCCAGTTCATTGGCGGGCTGTCGCCAGTCCAGATGCCCATCTTCTTTTTTCAAAAGCGGAGCATAGCTTGCCTGTTCATGAACCTGGGGGGTGGCGCTTTTCCGATGAATCTCATAATAGTTCAGGGTCTGAATCAACAAATCCGCTCCCAGCAAGGCGAGCCGGTCATGCAGGGATCCGGATGTATCATCGGAGAGAATCGGTACTGACACCGACAAGAGCATATCTCCCGTATCCAGACCTTTATCCATAAGCATCAGCGTAATACCGGTCTCAATTTCCCGGTTGATGACGGCCCATTGAATGGGCGCAGCACCCCGGTATTTGGGAAGCAGGGAGGCGTGAATGTTGATGGCACCCAGTCTTGGAATCGATAGTATCTGCTGAGGCAGGACATGACCATAAGCTGCGACCACGAATAGATCGGGATCAAGGTGGGTCATCACATCACAGAATTCCCGAGTCCGAATCGACTGGGGCTGGATGATCGGGTGCCCCAGATCCAGCGCAGCCTCTTTGACCGGGGGAAAAACAACCGTCTTTCCGCGTCCCTTGGGCCGATCCGGCTGGGTAACCACCAGTAGAACCCTGTGTCCGCTGCGATAAAGGTTTTTAAGCGCAGGAACCGCGAACTCAGGCGTACCCATAAACACAATGCGATAAGAGGGAGTCATGATTGCTTCAATCTCTTTTTGATGCGTTTTTTATAAAGAGTGCGTTTAAGAGCGCTGATGCGATCAATAAACAATATCCCCTGCAAATGATCGATCTCATGCTGCAATACAACTGCCAGATAGCCGTCTGCTACAAAGGAAAGCGGCTTTCCATCCCGATCCACACCTTCAACCTGAATCTGTGCAAAGCGGACAACGTCGGACCGGTACTCCGGAACACTAAGGCAGCCTTCATTTTCGGAGAGAAATTCACCTTCCTGACAGACAATTCTCGGGTTGATCAGGACATGAAGTTCGCGCTTGTCATCACGCGGGGACACGTCGTACACCAGAACACGCTGATTAATCCCTACTTGGGATGCCGCCAACCCGACACCCGGCGCATGATACATGGTTTGGGCCATATCATCAATTCTCTGCTGAAGATTGCCGTTGATAACTGTTACCGGAAGGACGGGTTTGCTCAGAATCTCGTCTGGATATTCTAATATTTCAAGTAATGACATAAAGAGTCTCAACCTGGAAAGATGGATTA
>CAIMCT010000400.1 GCA_903839535.1 uncultured Desulfobacteraceae bacterium | reverse complement strand
TGGTATCCGGCAATCACCAGTTGATTGATCAACGTGGTTCGAAGCACGCCAAGCCAAAACCACCTTCGACCCGATGTCAGGACAGTTGCATCCGCGATCGCAATGCGCCCCTTCCGCCTCAGCCTTCTAATAAATTCGTAGTCTTCCATGATCGGCATGGGTTTGTAGCCGCCCATCTCGATAAAATCCTGCCTGCGAATGAAAATAGCCTGATCGCCGTAAGGCATTAGAAAATGGCGCGCCCGGAAATTGGTCATCCATTCAACCAGCCTGCGGCCCGAAAACGGCTGGGCTATCCCAAAACGAAACGCGCCGCCGATAGCCGAATGATTCAGTGTTTTGCGAATGTGAATACCCATGATTGCTGCAAATACCGCTTGGCTGACATGGCTGGCCGCGCGAATGCGCCGGATGTCCTCTGGCCGAAAAGGGCGTTTTGGCGGCAAACACAGCGCGTCGATTTCGCGCATAGTGATTTCGTCCATAGCTCCGACCTTAAACAGGTCTTTTGCCATATCGTGGGCAATATTTAAAATCTCACTCATGATAACACCTCCCATACGGAGCCAATCGCCAAAAGCTCTTGAACTTGTTTATCAGCCGCCGATATAAAAGATTCGGCGGTAAGACTTAACACCACCTCTTTTTTTGCGAACATGTTCGCCTTGTTTATCCGTCTCGCCAGTAATGTCGCGACTTCATCTATGATGTGATTCGTGGTAATGGTCTGATTCTGCTTATCTTCCAATCTGTTCCATAATTCATAAGCCCTGCTGTGATGCTGATCTCTCTTGCAGAAATAAGCAAGATATGCCCCTGTATCAATATAGACGGATTTGCCTGTCATTATCCTTAGCCATAAAGATAACCATCGTGATTCTCAGATAAATCCGAAGGTATCTCTCCTTCCCATATATCATCATTAAGAAACAGGTATATCTTTCTTTTATTTTCCGACTTGGAGAGCGGTTTTTTCAAAGGCGTATAATACTTGCTCAGTAAAAATTCTGCAAAATCCGAAAGTTCCTGTTTCGCATTCTCAGGAAGCATCTCGATTTTACCCTGAATATCGGAATGATACATAAAAAACCCCTTTCGAATCAATACTACTGTCATTGACCGTCTGATTTTCATAACCCTTCCATCCTAACATAAAATTAAGCGGTGGGCGGCTTTTTACCCGTCCGCTTGAATGCCGGGTTGGCCCACGTTTTTTACCAAAGCGGTTCTGTGTTTTTCCGCTGTTCCGATAAGATGGCTTACGGTTCCGAAAAGTCTGTCAATATTATCAACGGAAAGACGTGTTCTGTTTTTTGTAAACACATCTTTCACAAGCCTTCCGAACTGCCACACTTCGCCATCTGTGACAATGCCGTACACAGGAAGCATGTCTTCCTTGTTTATCTTCTGCGATGCCAGCAACTCAGCAAGACACTGACCCCATCCTTCCGTAAAATTGTTCTGTTTGGCTTCTGTGACCACAATTATCGGAAGACCGAGAACCGTTTTCCCCAATTCCGATTTTGTCGAAACTATGTAATCAGGTATGCCTGTCAGGTCGCTGTCATATGTGATTGATTTGTGGCTCCAGAGAGAGTATCGTCCGACGAATAATTTATAAATTTCTCTCAGGATCGGATAAATGACATTTTCACATCTTGATGCTTCGGATGTGAACACATCCATATTCCGAAGGCTGAATTCGAACTCGCTCAGAAAAGTCTCGGAAGGTGATACTTCCCGATATTCAAGAAAATCCTCTTCCACATAAATGATATTATATTTTTCCTGAACATGGGCAACTGATTTGAAATCTGCAAAAGCCATTATTTTTACCTCAAATGGGGGGCTAACATGAACATCTGCGGCTTACCTGGAGGATGTTTTTATTGGATTTTTATCTTTTAAATGTATCTTTTCGGGGCCGAAATTGCTGGTTAAAGATAAGTTCCACCACTGCCAATATAAACGCTGGTCCCTGACAATCCGCCAAACGTGACCGTGGCATCCGAGGTAAAATCTGAACCCTGGATAAAAACACGGGCGCCGCCATATATAAGGCCGGTTTGTGGACTAATATCGGTAATAGCCAAGGGAGTAACCTTCAGCCACTTCACCCTGCACAAGTCCCATATCTCCAAGCTGATCGCCAATATCGTCCAGCTTTTTGATGGTTTTTTGAAGCTGCGCGTCTGTCCGGTTGAGTTGTGCGTCTGTCCGGTTGAGTTGCGCGTCTGTCAGGCTGAGTTGTTCGTCGGTTCTTTTCTGGGATTCTTTGAGTTCCAGCATCCCCGCGAAAAATGATTCAGGATTTCGTTCAATTCTGTCAAGACGGGTTTCATTCAGGGTATTTTTCATGTTTTCCTCGCAAAACAACAGATGTGTGTATTGTTTTATTTTAACCCACTTTTTTCGTTATACCAGAGATAGAGATTTTTCACAGATATTTTCTCGCCATCAGATAACTTAACTTCCTTCAGCCTTCAGCCTATCCCGACAGTGACACGCCGAATCTAAGCCATTTGGCATGGTGCGATAATTCCTGGGCGGTTTTAAGCGCACCGGCTTCAGCATCTTAACTGCCAATTTTTAGCATTTCTGTAAAATTTCCCCAGCTTTTCAGGCGCTACGCCACAATGGTATCCGGCAATCACCAGTTGATTGATCAACGTGGTTCGAAGCACGCCAAGCCAAAACCACCTTCGACCCGATGTCAGGACAGTTGCATCCGCGATCACAATGCGCCCCTTTCGCCTCAGCCTTCTAATAAATTCGTAGTCTTCCATGATCGGCATGGGTTTGTAGCCGCCCATCTCAATAAAATCCTGCCTGCGAATGAAAATAGCCTGATCGCCATAAGGCATTAGAAAATGGCGCGCCCGGAAATTGGTCATCCATTCAACCAGCCTGCGACCCGAAAACGGCTGGGCTATCCCAAAACGAAATGCGCCGCCGATAGCCGAATCATTCAGTATTTTGCGAATGTGAACAGGGTATCCATCCGGAAGCCGGGTATCCGCATGCAAAAAAAGAAGATAGCAACCCCTGGAAATACCAGCTCCGGCATTCATCTGAACCGCCCTGCCCCGAGGTGACTGAATCACAGTTGCCCCAGCTTTGGAAGCCACTTGAACAGTATCATCCCCACTGCCGCCATCGACAACGATAACCTCAAGCGGAAAGCCTTTGCGGGCGCTTTGAATGGCTGCCTGAATCTGGGCGGACTCATTCAGCGCCGGAATAATGACGGAAAGGGAATTGTTGTTCCAAGCTCCTTGAGTTTCCTCCCAGATATGCAGATCCTCCGGCGTGTCCACGTCGCTCAACTGCTCCAGCAGCACACAGGAAACTTCAATGGATGAAAGCGCTTTGCACGTCTCTTTCAGAACGTTCTCCGTTCCCCATGGGATATCCTGAAAAATATTCAAAAGCCGCTTTTTCAGGCCGATGAGATAATAACCGCCGTCGGTGGCTGGCCCCAACACCACGGGATGGTGATCCAGCGCCTTAAACGCCTCTTCAAGAATATCGGCTGTCAGCTCTGGACAGTCCGAACCTATGAGGACAATGCGATCACATCCCTGATTAAATCCGGCGTTAAAGGCATTGTCCATCCGTTCGCCAAGGTCCATGCCAATCTGCCCGACATACTCCATGTCATTGCCAAGCCACTGCCGCATTCTGGAATCGTCACCACCGGCAAACTGTATTTCGATGGCTATGCCGGTAGAAGCACTCAACTCGCGCGCCACGCCAACTGCTGTTTCCGCCATTTGCCTGTGAAGTTCGGCTGCGCCATACGCACCAAGCGCGCCAATCAGCCGCGTCTTGGTGGTTCCTGGTTCAGGATAGCGGGTAAAAATGATCAGTTTTTTCTGATGCGTCATTGGGGTGTCCGTCCATTTTTCAAGCTGAGCATGCGCTCTTCATATTAAACACGAATGTCGTGATAGATCGTTCAAGCCGGCTACGGTAAACCTTCATGATCGTCAAGAAGAATCTCTCCTGTTAATGAAAAACCCTAACCACAACAGTCGCATGTTTGAGACCAGAGTCCGTAGCGGGCGGCTCCCATGAGCGCCGCTCTATGATTGAGGATCATAGAGACCGGAATTTCATCCATGAGCATGGACATCCGCCCCTTATGCCTGAAAGCCTCCATGAATGGCCCCCTTTGCAGCGTGGGAATGATCCGTGGCGGAATACCACCTCCTATGTAGATGCCACCGGAGGCCATCATTCTTAGCACCAGATTCCCAGCCTCTGCACCCAGAATGGAGACGAACATGTTCAGCGTCGCCTGACAAAGCCTGCTCGGCTTGTCCTCATTGAGGGCGGCATTGACGATGACCGGCACAGGATCACAAACTGCAGCTAATTGTTCCGCCAGCCAATCTGGCTCATCACCATGCCCGTGTTCTTTCAGAAAAGCGTAGATATTCGCAATTCCAATTCCGGAGCAAACCCGCTCTGTGCTGACGTGTTTGAAGCGATTCAGAAGATGCAGCAGCAACTGGGACTCCAGCTCGTTTGTCGGCGCGAAATCAGCATGCCCGCCTTCTGAAGGATGGGCCAGATACCTGGCGCCATCCCATGTAAGGTACGCTTGGCCAAGCCCGGTTCCCGCCGCCACAACAGCAATGACACCACCTGGAACAGTGCGTCCTTTGTTCAGCGTTAGAATATCTTTTTGCTCAAGCAGCGGTGTCGCATGGGCCAATGCCAGAAGGTCGTTTATAAGATACACACGCGGAAAGCCCATCGCATCGGCCAGCCGCTTCTCGTCCATAACCCATGGCAGGTTGGTGATTCTCGCCTCCCCGTTAACAACGGGACCAGCGACACCAAAACTTGCCAGATCGACTCTAATTTTGGCCCGTGAGAGGAATTCACGGACAATAACCTCCAGACTGGAATAGTCCCGGCTGGAGAAAGTAGCTTCCGCCAAGGGATTACTCAGTCCGGACTTGGCTGAAAAGATGGCCAGACTGGTCTTTGTTCCGCCAATATCGCCAACAAGAACTGCTGGTTTTGTCATTCGCATGATTCCTTTGCTCGTCCCTTCTGCTTCATGGTTGCAATGCAAATTGGGTCTTGTTCCTTGCGCATTTTGGTTCGCTAAATATCTCTAACCGTAAGCGTTCAGACCCCTCCCCCCAGCGGGGGGAGGCTGGGAGGGGGGAAATGTTGTCATGCCAACTACTTGCCCTCCCCCCGGCCCCCTCCCGCTGGGAGGGGGAGTGAACGGTTACCTCTAACCAATTGTTTTTGAGTGTCATATAAACTATGTAGCTTCATTTTTAAAAATGGCCAAAGTCGAGTTATTAAGACCTCTCTTTGTCTGCGATTTCAACTTTGTGATAAATATCCACCAAAGCTACAATACAATCAATAGAGTCCAGGCGGAGTGTTCCAGCCAAGTCGCTTATTTCTGTAAGAAGCCACCTTTTATCCTGACGCGAATAGTGTTTTACACAAATGCCATTTTGAGCAATGAGTAGATATTCCTGCAATGAAGATAATCTCCGATAGTGAGCAAATTTACCACCCCTATCATAGGCTTCTGTAGAGTCAGACAAAACTTCAATAATAATTGCGGGATTTAGTAGTGTATCTACAAAAGAATCTTCAAACTTGGGTTCGTTGCATGTAGCGACAATATCAGGATATGTATATAGACCGGTTTCTTTAATTTTAACACGCATATCACTTGAATAAGCAACGCAGGCCCGCCCTTTTAGCTGGATGCCCAATGTGACAGAAATATTGAAAGTAATTTGATTATGTCGCCTACTTGCTCCTGCCATAGCAAATATGCGACCATTGATATACTCACTCTTATGCTCCGCCTTACGTTCTATAGCTAAATACTGTTCGGAAGAATATTCCGTTTCCTGCGATAGAACCTCCATCATTCCTCCTTATCTCACATATATGGATATGTACGGCTAACGACAGGGTCCGGCATCTGTTTGAACCAAGAGATGGTTTATCATAATTAAGATCAACAAAATCTATGTCAACAGCCGTTGTCGCGAACCCTGTATCTAAAGTACATTTTTAACGATAAAATCCTGCAGTGTGTCAGGCAGTGAATAAATACATTAATACCTTTTTTCGACATCCTTCATTTTCTTGTTGACACTTTCTGAGTGTATC
>CAIMCT010000399.1 GCA_903839535.1 uncultured Desulfobacteraceae bacterium | reverse complement strand
GTTGTTTTGAATAGATTCTCTTACGATATTGACAGATATGGAAAGGACAAAAAATGCGGAATACAACCACGATCCAAAGCGGTTATCACCTGATTTTTCGACACCTGTTTTCAGTTTGTTTGGCGTGTCTGTTCGTTTTGCTTATTTGCACGATCTCTCATGCTGCCGGTATCAACACAGATGGCAGTCTGGGTCCTGCCACAACCCTGACTCCTGGCGGACCTAAAGGGAATGACTATACGATTCCCTCCAATCTTGGACAGCAAAAAGGTTCCAACCTGTTTCACAGCTTTGGCAACTTCAACGTCGGTGAAGGGGAAAGCGCCACATTCACCGGTAATGCCGGCACCACCAACGTTATCGGCCGGGTAACTGGCGGCAACTCTTCCTGGATAGACGGCCGTCTGGGCTGCGACATTACTGGCGCAAATTTGTGGCTGCTGAACCCTTTCGGCATTCTCTTTGGTTCCAAGGCATCTCTGAATGTAAATGGCTCTTTCCACGCCAGCACTGCGGACTATCTTCAGCTTTCTGACGGCGGTGTATTTTACACAGACCCATCCAAAACCAGCAAACTGACCATTGCGGCACCTTCTGCCTTCGGGTTTTTAAGCAGTAAACCTGCGGAAATTAATATCGTAGGCTGTACTCTGAAGGTTCCCGAAAGTGAGAGCATTTCGATCACCGGAGGCGATATTCGTATTGAAAACGGGCATCTCGTTGCACCTAATGGTCGAGTGAACCTAGCAAGCCTCGGATCGCCAGGCACGGTGGAGATCGTGTCGGACGGGCTGAATGTGGAGGCTTCAAATGGACTCGGTAATATCAACATTTCAAATTCGCAGGACACGAGCAATACAGTTAGCATTGATGTAAGCGGCGTTGACAGCGGCAATAACAGCATTAGTGGCAGTGTTAGCGGCAGTGTTGATATCTATTGCAAAACGTTTTCTTTAGATCATTCAGAGATATATTCAGATAATTACAGCGATTTATCCAAAGGCGGAGAAATTCGACTGGTAGCTGAGGAAAGTGCTTCCATAGATAATTATTCTCTTATTGGTTGTGCTACCTACGGTAAAGGATCAGGAGGGGATATTGATATCCAATCCGATTTGTTAACGATAACAAGTGATTCAAGTATAATGACATTTGGTTCTGGTGGGAATGCAGGAGATATCAAAATCCATAGCGATTTGATTATCGATGCAAGCTCAAGCGAACTTCCGTCAAACACTGGAATTATTTCCTCTACAGAGGGTGGCGGTAAAACTGGGGCTATTTCAATACAAAGTAAAAGCATCGTTTTAAAAAATGGGGGTATTATTTTGTCTTTTTCCGACGGAAGTTGTTCCGAAGTAAATATTTTATCAGAAAATATTTTGATTGATGGCGTTTTTAATAAGGCTGTTGGTTGGAAAGTATATGTAATACCCAGCGCTATTTGGATATACAGCAGTGGGAAAAGCAGTGCAAATTTAATTATTAAATCCGATATATTAAGTTTGCTCAATGGTGGAACCATTTTTTCTCAATCAGATGTTGGTAATAATGGTGACATCAATATAACATCCAAATTTATTACTGTTGGCGGTGTTGCATTGAATGCAGAACAAGAAATAATAGGACGAAGCTCGATTTTCAATGGCAATACTAAGTCTGGAAAAGCGGGTAACATCATAATTGAAACAGAATATCTGCAAGTGCTGAACGGAGGATGGATTAGTACAAATACATTAAATGAGGACGCTGGTGACATATCCATTAAGGCCCATAGCATACTGTTGGACGGGGGCAAATCTGAAAATGTTGGGAGAAAAGATATTGTCAGCAACATTCAAGCTCTATCGAAGGGAGATGGAAATTCCGGAAATATTTTAGTAGTAACTGATATGCTTGAGCTGACCAATGGCGGTCAGATTTTAACTCTCACAGTAGGAAAAGGAAAGGCTGGCCTTATTGACATTCATTCGGATACGATAAATATCGACGGCGTATTTGTTGGCAAAAACACTTCGAGTCGAAGCGGACTCAGCTCACAAGCACAGGATAAATCGGAGGGATCTGCAGGCCAAATTTTAATTGATGCGAAAACAATAGGGTGCGGCTCTTTTGTAACAGATAGAAAAACTTCTAATAACAGATAGTTAATCATTTTATGAGAGATAGATCAGGTACTTTGTTATGGCATAGCTTTTGTGCAGGCCGATATACCAGGTGTTTTTTAGTCTGGAAACT
>CAIMCT010000398.1 GCA_903839535.1 uncultured Desulfobacteraceae bacterium | reverse complement strand
GACCCCTCGCTACGAACCGGGCAATCTGGAAATAACTTTACACAATTCCTGTTAAGTGTTCACACGGGAGAAGAACAGCCAATTGTCGTGAGCGGAATTGCTTTTGGTGCAGTTGCTGAAAAAATTGTCTTGCTTAAAAAAGGCGATCCGCTTTCTGTAATCGGCTCTTTAAAACCTACTGAATGGATTGATAAAACCACCAACGAGACTCGTCATGGTTTATCTGCGACCGTGAATAATTCGTTGTCGCCCTACGACATTAAAAAGCGTAAGCTGAAACCCACAGCATCGAGCAACTCTGTCAATGAACCGGAATTTGACGATGAGCTTACGTTTTGAGGCACTTTAAACAGCACTTTAATTGATAGGGATATTAGCCATGACCAAATCAGAACTGATACGCGCCTTAAATGAGAAACTGCCTGACCGTCACTTGGACGACGTGGAGCTGGCCGTTAATTGCCTGTTGAAATGTATGGCAGATGGCTTGGTTCAGGGTGAACGTATCGAAATAAGGGGCTTTGGCGGCTTTGATCGACATCATCGGCCTTCCCATATTGGCCGCAATCCCAAAACAGGTGAAGCGGTTCAAATACCAGAAAAAGTAACGGTTCATTTCAAGCCCGGCAAGGACATGAAAGATCGGGTCAATGCCTCGCGCGACCAATGCGAGATTGAGGAATAATTGGCTTTTACACTCAATACCCAGCAATACCCAGTAATTTATGCCAAATACCCAGAGCATTACTTTAATTTATCATTAACTATCATAGTGTTAAAGTAGAATACCCACAATACCCATTGTAGAAATGCATAAAAAATGAAATTGAATACAAGCTCGGAAGGTAAACAGGATTCTGTTAAAACGGCTTAGGAGTCATCGTGACGATCATTGTTGATTATGATACTTACCGGCGACTAACCCAAGGCACAGAGTTTCAGCGGTCCATCAATCTATTGGCCCTGCTTAATAAAATATTGGAAGACACCCATAAAGCGGAACTGGACAATATGAATCTGACACCCAAAGAGTATAAGCAGGCGCTAAAAAAGCTGGCTATTTTCCGCGAATACTTTTTAAGATTAAACCCACCCCCTGGGATAGACCCTGACGCGTTGCATATATTTTGTGATCTTTAGTCTCAGGATTTGATTTCGCATAACTTCTCCTTGGCAATTACCGTATCAAAAACATCCATCCACACAGTTAAATGTAGCTGTTGAGTTCGGCGACGCTTGTGAGTTTCGCTATTAATAAAAAACCCACTCAAAAAAGTTAAAGTTGCCTGCTCAAAAGCGTCGCAACCATTGCCAAAAAAAAGCAAAAATGATTATTTTGGCTTTAAATTCATAAAATATCTTGCGAATGAACTGCGAATTAATTGTGAACGAATGCGAATGAATTCAAATCACAATAGCCTGTAACTCATTAATTTAATTGCTATTTTTGTTAATTTTTGTTGATTTTTAAAATTCTCACTGTTTAAATGTGCTTGCTATCTGCAAAAAAAGCAGTGGTTTAAATGTAACTTTAACACTGAGGTTTTAATTATGAAACGCAACGATTTTTTTATACTTTCGAAATTGTCCGTTAAATTGACAAAACACAATTTCATCTGCGAAATAACGCACGACGAATATCGGCCGCGCTTGGATGTGGACACCGCCATCGACGCTGACGGTACTGTAATGGGCACGCTTATATCCGTGGATGATAACCAACTCAAGCTTTATTTGGCTAATTTCCGGTCTGTAAAGTGCGCGACTGATGACTTCGAAGATGATATTCACTCCGGTGATACTTTTCAGTCTGGTGCTTATCGTGAAGCGCTCGAATCAGTTTCAAGCAGAACGCCTGGCTTGAATAATCTGAAGTTTTTGGTTGACTCAAATGGTCTGCCAACCATCGACGCGCATTTCGAAATATTCATTCCCAAGAAAATTACCGGCAAGTTTTGCCAATATGTGGGGGAAGTTTTACTCGATGTTTTCGACAAACTGGATGCAGCAATGCCGGAGATTGAAGAGCTCGGCGGCAGGATTTATGACGAGCG
>CAIMCT010000397.1 GCA_903839535.1 uncultured Desulfobacteraceae bacterium | reverse complement strand
TTGCCCCCGTGCGACAGATGTTGGATTATAATTTGCAACTTAATAATTCTTGTTCTATAATAAATGGTTTTTTGAATAATTCTGAATTACCAGTTTTCCAACACACAAAGAACAGGAATACCCATTTGTTATGAAATCAGTAATGAAAAATGAACACATTAGAAACATTGCCATCATTGCCCATGTTGATCATGGAAAAACCACCCTGGTAGATGCCATGTTCCGGCAATGCGGACTGTTTCGCGAAAACCAGGATGTAAACGACCGCATCATGGACAACATGGATCTGGAGCGGGAGCGTGGAATCACCATCGCAGCCAAGAACTGCTCTGTCATCTGGAAAGGAGTTAAAATCAACATAATTGATACCCCGGGCCACGCCGATTTCGGCGGCGAGGTGGAGCGCGCACTGTCCATGGCGGACGGCGCACTGCTTCTGGTGGATGCATCCGAAGGACCATTACCGCAGACCCGATTTGTACTGAAAAAAACCTTCGAGGCTGGCCTTCCGGTTGTTGTGGTCGTCAACAAGATTGACCGAAAAGATGCCAGACCCGCTGAAATTCTGGATGAAATCTACGATTTATTTATTGATTTGGACGCTGCTGAGGACCAGCTTGATTTTCCGCTGATGTATGCCATCGGCCGTGAAGGAGTAGCTCAGACTACCCTGGAAGAAAAAGGTGTCAATCTGCATCCGCTTTTCGATATGATTGTCGATTACATACCCGCCCCAACTTATGACCCTGAAGAACCTTTTCAGATGCTGGTTTCGGATCTGGGATATTCGGATTACCTTGGCAGACTCGCCATTGGCAAAATCGTCAATGGCAGGGTCAGATCAAATGACAGCCTGATTTGCATTGATGACCAGGCCCGACAGAATCCGCTTAAGGTCACACGGCTTCAGACCTATCAGGGCTTGACTTTCTGCGAAGCCACCGAGGTCGAGCCGGGAGATATCATCGTGCTGTCGGGTATCGAAGATGTCAAAATCGGCGATACAATCTGTAACCGCAGCTTTCCAAAAGCTTTGAAACGCATCACTGTGGATGAGCCCACCGTATCCATGGAATTTGGCATCAACAACTCACCGTTCAGCGGCAAGGAAGGCAAATACGTTCAGTCCAGCAAAATCAGGGAACGCCTGTTCAAGGAAACCTTGATGAATGTGGGTATCAAGGTCGAGGAGACCGAGAACAAGGAGATTTTTACCGTTAAGGGCCGCGGCGAATTTCAAATGGCCATTCTGATTGAAACCATGCGCAGGGAAGGTTTCGAGCTGTGCGTTGGAAGACCCAAGGTGATCTTCAAATTCAAGGATGGCAAGCAGCTTGAACCCATCGAACGGTTTTTTGTGGACTGCATCGAAAGTTTTATGGGGATTGTCACGGAAAAGCTCTCCAACCGGAAAGGAAAAATGATCAACCTGGTTAACAATGGCAAGGGCCGGGTTCGCATCGAATTCAGCGTTCCTTCAAGGTCTCTGATCGGATATCGGGATGAATTTTTGACCGACACCAAAGGAACCGGCATCATGAATTCGTATTTTTCAGGATACGAAGAATACAGAGGGGATTTTCCCTCCCGGTTTACCGGATCCATTGTCTCGGACAGACAAGGAGTTGCTGTGCCTTACGCCCTGTTTAATCTGGAACCCAGGGGCCAGTTGTGTGTGGTTGCAGGAACGCCTGTTTATGAAGGCATGATCGTCGGCGAGCATAACCGGGACAACGACATCAATGTCAATGCCTGCAAGGAAAAGAAGCTGACCAATATGCGGGCTTCCGGAAAGGACGATCATGTGTTGCTCTCGCCGGTAAAGCCCATGACGCTTGAGCGCGCCATTCATTTTATCAGGGATGATGAACTGGTTGAAGTCACCCCCAAATCCATCCGGCTGAGAAAAACAATTCTGGATGCTCATAAGCGACATACGATCCGGGCGACAAAACTTAAAGAAACGGATTAACCACTCAAGCATGAAGGGATTGTTTTCAAAGAGTTGTAAAGGACTCATGTGCGCAGGGAATGATTTTGAGGGGTAATTGGGTATCCTTACCTATGCTGGAAAGAAGCCTCAGTTCGGTGAGTGACCGGGAAGAAATAAGGATTCTGGAGTGACTGAGTTTCCATTCAAGTAATCAGATTTTTCCTGACATTTTGGGTAAAACCCGAGCAGGACACGGATTTTGACTCCGACGAACCTGCTCGCTGTGCCGGTTGATTTCTTCGGTGGTGGCTTCCTATTGAGAGGGATTTCAAGTCTCTATTCGACGGGCAAGGAGGAAATGATGAGCGGACCGATGAAGGTGCTGCTTACTGGTGGAACCGGTTTTCTTGGGGAATATCTCCTGGTTGAGCTTTTGGAGAGGGGGCATACGGTCTGGGCCCTCTACCGAAGTGAATCCAGGCGACTGGACACAATCCGATTCCTGGGCAGTCTGGGTTTACCCCGTAATGCCGACGGCCTTCATTGGTTCAAGTGCGAGGTTCTCGAACTGGATGAGCAGTGGGATAAATTGTGTCAGCAAAATCATGGGATCGATCAGGTGAATACTCTGCTGCACAGCGCCGCCTCCACTCGACTTTATATGGACAAATTGGGGGATCCCCTGAGAACCAATCTTGGCGGCGCAAAGGTTCTGGTCCGACTTTTAGCGCGCATTCCCATGCAGGTTCATATTATCAGCACGGCTTATGTATGCGGCTTGGTTCAAGATGCTATAATCCGGGAGATCAACCATCCGCGAGGCGATTTCGTGAATGTGTATGAAGAAAGCAAATGGGATGCTGAGCAGCTTTGGCATGGAAAAGCCACCTTGCTGCGGCCATCAATCATTGTGGGACATTCCGAAACTGCTCGCTGCAAATCCTTCACCGGCTGGTATATTTTGTTCCAGGCATTGCATCTTCTTGACCGGCTATTGCATGAAAGTAAAGACTCAAACAGACTGGATCTCAACATAAATCTGCCTGCATACTCCCATGCCGCTACCAACATAGTCCCTGTGGATTACGTTGCCAAGGCTGCGGTGGCAATCATTGAAAGTTCGGATAATCATAACAATATCTTTCATCTTACGCACACTGATCCCCCAAGTCATCAGTGGACCATGAACTATATTTGCAAACGGTTCAATATGGGTGGAATCCATTTTTCCGGAGCCGGAACTCCAATTACTGAGCCGCGCAATTTGATAGAGCGTATGGTTTGGCGCCAGATGAAGACCATCTTGTCCCACTTTTCCAATAATCCCGTCTTCGACCGTAGCAACACGGATCGCGCCATACCACACATACCAGTTCCGCCAATCACTGAAGATAGGGTGACCAAACTGGTGGACTATGCAATAGAAAAGGAAAAGGGGGCGCTGTAAGGTTTTTAAGTTCCCAATAAAAAAGGCATCCTTCTGTCCCTAAAAGTAGTTGACACTTTTTGCCGGGATGCCGGCATATGTGTATCTCGCCATTTCGGCATTAAGGTGTCAACAAGGAAATGAAGGATGCCCAATGCCGCATGGCAAAGGCGATCTGAGTTCCACCCGGAAACAGGACAGGAGCAGGATGATCAAGAAACTCTTCGATCGTCGATTCATCCGCATCTCTTGGAGCAGCATGCTGAGCGTGCCAATAGCAGAGGTGTTTATCTACTCGGATATAGTCCGCCGAAGCCTGATGGATCCGGTTGCCGAAAGGTTCTCACCGAAGCACCGTAGGGCTGCAGTGAAGGAACCATCTGAGTATAATAATTCTACTGTCAGTTTGGGCTGGTTAATGCAAGTGAATCCTCCATCTGTATCTCCAGTCGCGCCAGGAAAATATCGTTCAGTCCCAGTAGATTGGCCTCGGGGGTAGTTTCAAGAGAGAGATCAGGGTCGGATTTCAGGCCGATTTCCATCTTGTTGCAGGCATTGTTGGCCATGCGCACCAGTATCAGAAGCGTGTCGTTGGTTTGAATCTCGACATCGTGATGGGCTTGAATGACGTGGCAATATGAGTCCGGTAATTGCCAGTTTTTGCTCAGATGATAGCCCTGTTCGGCGTGCAAGCTGTTAAGTACCTCGAACACAAATGTTTCGGACGGCTGAACGCTGACGGACTTCGAACACTTGATGACTTCAATGACCTTTAATATCAGCAATTTGCCGATATCATGCAAGAGGCCGGCTGTGAATGCCTCCATGATCAGAGGGACGAATTTAAGCTGATGAGCCAGCCACTGGGCACCAATGGCGCAGATCACCGAATGTTGCCAAAGTTTTTTCATCAGCCCAGATATGAAAGGATCCCGCGAGCGAAAATTCACCTGCTGGGCGGAAAGGATTACGATATTGGCTACCTCATTGGTACCCAAACGGGTGATAGCCTCCCTGATTGAGTTGACCTTGTTCAGTCCCCTGAAAAAAGCCGAATTGGCAGTTCGAAGCACTTGGGTTGTGAGAGTCTGGTCGCTACAGATGATTTTTTCGATGAGTCGCATGTCGGGATCCTCCTTGGCGACTTCTTGCTGAACGCGCATTCCGATTCCATCGAATACGGGAAGCACGACCTTGCCGCTTTTAAGGTAAGTCTGGACAATGTCGAGAAAAGAGTCGTTAGAATTCACAATTTACCCCCCCCAGCAGCCGTCTGATTTCATGCAGCGGTCTCGGTTTTACAAGTCTTGGAAGGCAGCGCAGCACTTCATCCACGGTAGTGATGCCGTCGGATGCCTTAAGGATACCGTCTTCCAGCAGAGTCACTAATCCAGTTGATTCGATACTGATCTTGCGAATCTGATGGCCAGCCTTGTGGTCGAGAAGACCGTCCCGCACATCTTCGTTTAGAATCAGTAGTTCATAGATTGCGATCCGCCCCTTGTAGCCTGTATGACGACATTCGATACAGCCACGACCTTTGCGGAAGGTTGATCCGGCAAGACCCTGCGTTGTGTAGCCCATACGCTGCAAGTCGGCTGTGGTCGGCTGGTAGGGAGCAGCGCATATATTGCAAACCCGGCGCAGGAGGCGTTGAGCGGCGACGCAGAGTACAGTCGATGAAATGAGAAAAGCATCTATGTCCATATTCAGCAGCCGAATCAGTCCGCCAATGCTGTCTTCGGTATGAAAGGTGGTCAAGACCTTGTGCCCGGTGAGCGCTGCCTGAACAGCAACATCGGCTGAGTATGAATCGCGAATTTCGCCGATGACGACAACATCCGGATCCTGGCGTACGATATGACGCAAGGTCTCCTCGAAAGTCAGGTTGATCCCCGGGATGATGGAGCATTGCGCAATGCCTTCAACGATATATTCCACCGGTTCCTCGGCCGTGATAATGCTTGTTTCTGGGTTGTTGAGGTAATTGATGCAACTATATACCGTCGTAGTCTTTCCAGATCCAGTAGGACCCGTCACGATCAGAACACCGCTAGGCGTATCCAGGGCATCTATCCGAAAGCGCTCCAGCATACGGGGCTGCATGCCCAGGTCTTCGATCCTGAGCAGCTCGTTCTGGCGGTTCAAAAGACGCATAACGATCTTTTCGCCGTGGATTGTGACATAAAAGGATATCCGCATGTCCATCTCGCGGCCCTCATTGTTGAAGACCATCCGTCCACCCTGATGACGCCGCTTCTCGGCGATGTTGGCCCCGCAGAGTATCTTGATGCGGCTGGTAATGGCCGGTATCAGCCGTACAGGGAAATCCTTGTGGTGGACCAGTACGCCATCCATACGGAATCGAATTCGCAACCGGTCGCGCATGGGTTCGATATGGATATCGCTTACATTCTTCTCTTTGATAGCCGACAGAATCAAGTCATCTACAATGGTCACTACGGACACTTCCCCCTGGTCAGCCGCGTTTTGTCGGGGAACACCTGTGGGCTTATTCTGCTGCAAAGTGGTTTGGATGGACTTCTTGCTGGCAATGGCCGCAATGATATCGCTCTGGAAGAGCTCACGGGCCCTGTCCAGATCGCGGTGGTCCAGCGGATCGGCAAAAGCGACGAGTACCGCGTCGCCATCCCTGCGGATGGGGATAAAACTATGCATCCAGCACGCCTGGAACGGTACCCGGATCAGCAGGTTTCGATCTATCTCAACAAACTCAGGGTCAACTTGAGGGAACCCAAGTTGCATGGACAGTACCTCGATCATTTTACGTTCATCGATGAAATTATGCGCCACAAGCACTTCACCGAGTTTGCGTTTGGGCGTTTCTGTTGACTGGATGGTCAGACCCGCCTCCAGATCGGATGACTTGATAAGACCCAACTCCACCAGCAGGCTGCCAATGCGGATTGACGCCAGATGGCTCCGCAGGGTATTCTGTATCTGCTCATCGCTGATGTATTTGAGTTCCTTTAGGACTACAAGCAGGGGATCGGGTGTTTTGAGTTTGGCGTATATCCGTAAAGCATACTGCAACTGCTTCTGTGTGAGAAGGTTGTCGAGTAGCAGCATCTTAATCACTTCACCATATTCCTGGTGCTGATGATTCGGCAGCTTTTCGGTAAAGACGGGCTTTCCGGGGTCATTATTCGGCATGATAGTGTTCACTGAGAAAACCTGCATTCAGATGGATGATGGCTGTGAAAATGAGGACTGTGAATGTTTATGTGTTGCTGTAACCTTGTATGTTAACCATAACCCGTGAAAGATGTCAAGGCGTTCATTCTTGACATGCATGAAACTAAAATAATCCGGATTGTTACAAAGATTTCAGGGTAAATAAATCGGACAGCCCATGAAATATTCTTGATTAAAACCCTTGGAATGCGGTACTGAAGAACATTATGTGTATAATTATATGAATGGGCTGCCTCCGTTCCCCTCAGTCATGAGTGTAAGGATGTCTTTTGTGTCATGAATCTATTTAAGCGTAAAACACCGTCAGGGATTACCCCGGAATCCAACCAGCTTCTGGATGAATGCAATGAGCGCGTTCAGGTTCTGCTCAACGTTTCCGGTTCGCTGATTTTTTTCATCAGAGAATTTGCGATGGATATTGCTGAAATAGAAACGGATGATTTTAAAAACCGGTTGGACAAGATTACAGAAAATTTTCAGCCAGACCGGACAGTTTATGATCTGAAAGGCGCTTTTTCGGATCACAAACTGTTCATTCTGGATTTTATCGGACGACAGAAAAATCACATTCGGGAAAAAGAAGCCGAATTCATGAACATCATCGAGATGCTGCGAAACGGCATGACTGCTATGTTCGGCGATACCCGCAACTTCAACGCGAAAATATATGACCAAAACGTCAGGATGGAGGCCATCACCCAGCTTGATGATATCCGGAAAATCAAGGAATCCTTGAAAACCGAAGTCCGTCAGATGAAGCAAATCATTCAGGAAAAGCAGGCCAACGACTCCAAGCGGATCGAATCTCTGTCAAAAGAGGTGACTGTGCTGCGCTCCAGTCTTGAACAGGTCAAGGATGCCTCAATGATGGATGCCATGACCGGCGCGTTTAACCGCATGACATTTGATGCGCGAATGCAGTGGGTGATCCAGCGCAGTGAAATCGTATGGAACCCAACTTCCCTGATGATGTGTGACCTGGACAATTTTAAACAGATCAACGATACTTACGGCCATATCGTGGGCGATAGGGTACTGAAATGCTTTGTTCAGGAATGTAAAACCATGTTTCGTAGTGATGATTTTGTCGCCCGATATGGGGGTGAAGAGTTTGCTATTATCCTTCCTGGCATCAATCTTCGAGAGGCGTTAAAGCGGGCCCGGTCTTTTTGCAAACTGTTGGCAGGCAAACAGTTCCTCATTGATTCGTTGCGACCGGATGAACGGATATGTTTTACTGTCAGTATCGGTGTAAGCGAACTTCGAAAAAAGGACTCTTGCGATGCATTTATTGATCGTGCGGATAAGGCCCTGTATACAGCCAAGCGGACCGGCAAAAGCCGCGCTGTTAGTGAAAAAGAAGTCTGATAAATTGCTATTCAACGGCCAACTAAATAATATGTGAGGACATACTGATGAAATTTTTTCTTG
The DNA here is from genome assembly GCA_903839535.1 of uncultured Desulfobacteraceae bacterium. Classification (GTDB taxonomy): domain Bacteria; phylum Desulfobacterota; class Desulfobacteria; order Desulfobacterales; family Desulfatirhabdiaceae; genus RAAP-1. The sequence goes on along the minus strand of CAIMCT010000397.1, from coordinate 33,166 downwards.
CTGAAGGGAATCTTGGTGGGGGTGTCACCCGTGATCAGGTGGATGCAGTAATTCAAAAATTGAAAGACAGAGGGTGGCATGTGGAGTATGGTGTCGGCAATAATAAGGCCGAGGATATATCTGAATTTGGCCAGGAACAAACCCTTCTGGATGCTTTTTCAGATGATTTCATGATGTGTCTGGATGAACTCGAGAACTGAATGGGGCGACTTATATTTTAAATTGACAATTAATGTGATCTGCATTACTTTTTCTTACTTTTAAATTCCATCCTCCTACTGTTTGCCTTTTCCGAAAGATTTTGGAGGCTTGTTCTTGTCTTACTCCATCCCGGCAGAAAAAATATCTGAGATAAAACACAGCGCAGATATCCTGGAAATCATTTCCGATGCGGTCGTGTTGAAAAAAGCGGGCAGGAACTTCCTCGGACTTTGCCCCTTTCACTCTGAAAAGACCCCCTCGTTTACCGTAAGCCAGGACAAGCAGATGTTTTACTGCTTTGGCTGCGGAGAGGGGGGCAATGTCTTTACCTTTGTCATGAAGCAGGAGGGAATAGCGTTTCCGGAAGCCGTCAGATTTCTGGCCAAACGTTATGGTGTCGTGATAGTTGATCATACCTCAAGTCCTGCTTTAAAAAATCAGATAAATGAAAGGGATATTCTCTTTCAGATCAACCGACAAGCCATGGAGTTTTTCCATCATACGTTGTTGGATCCGCAAACCGGGACTTCGGCGCTTTCCTATCTCACCCGTCGCGGGATGCCTCCCCGTATCCTCACGGACTTCAAACTGGGATATGCTCAGCCGGGCTGGAACCAGTTGACGAATTATTTTTCAGGAAAAAGCGTGGCCTTGGCTCTTGTGGAAAAGGCGGGTCTTATCAGCCGCCGCCAAAGTGGGAGTGGCTATTATGACCGTTTTCGGGATCGCATCATCTTCCCAATTTTCAATACCCACCAACAGGTGGCGGGTTTTGGGGGAAGGGTTCTGGATGATTCCTCGCCCAAATACCTGAACTCTCCAGAAACATCGCTTTACAGCAAGAGCCGCTCGCTTTACGGTCTTTTTCAGGCAAAACCGTTTTGCCGACAGACCGGTGAAGTGTTTATCGCCGAAGGCTATATGGACCTGCTCTCGCTGCATCTTCATGGCATTCAGAATTCAGTCGCCACACTGGGCACTGCCATGACTGAAGAACACATTCGGCTTCTGAAGGGAGTTTGCCAGAAAATCACACTGGTTTACGATTCGGATCAGGCAGGAATCAAGGCCGCCCAGCGGTGCATTGAGCTTTTCAGAGCCTATCACCAGCCTGAGGATATTCGCATCCTTGTGCTGCCCGAAGGACATGATCCCGATACCTATCTCCAGCAATTCGGGCTGGAAGCCTTTAAAAACGCCGCCAATGAAGCCTCAGGGGTGTTTTCCTTTCTGATGGATGTGGCCATAAAAAAACACGGACTGTCTCTCGAAGGAAAACTTCGGGTCATCCATGAGATGGAGGGGCCGTTATCAACACTGACTGATGGACTGACCCGGATTGCGGCAATCAAGGAAATTGCCGAAAAAACTGGGATAGATGAGAGTGCGATACAGGAAAAGCTTAGGGAAAACTCTCCGAGCAGACCTCTGAGGGCGAAACCTGCCGAAAAGGCGCCAGATGCAGGAAATAAATTTGAGAAGCACCTGATTGCCATGATGCTTCAATTTCCTGAAATCATCCCGGTACTGATTGAAAAAAATCTTATCGAGTTTATTTCAGATCCTTTGCTAAAATCCACAGGAAGTGATATATTGGCCTGTTATCGTGATCTGGATAATGCCCCAGAGCAGATCAATGACCTGCCTTCTATCGTTTTGATGGCTGCAAACAATGATGAAAAAAAACGTCTGGTTGCTGCGTTTTCCATTCAGAAGGAGGAGTGGGGCCTTGAGGGCTGCCGTAAACTGATTGAACAAATTGAAAGAAATCAAAAGCGAGATAACCTCAGGTTATTGAGGCAAAGAATGAAAACTGCTGAAGAAAGTGGCGAACAAGAATTGCTTCAACAACTAACAAAAGAATGTTTAGACGGTCAGGTATCCGCAGGAGGCAGGTAATTATGACAAAAACATCCGTTATCAAACGGAAACTTGATAAAAAAATTACATCAAAGACCATAACGGATCTTATTTTAAAGGGAAAGGAAAAAGGGTCCATCACCTATGATGACATTAACCGGGCACTGCCTGATGATATGATTACCTCTGAACAATTAGATGAAACGCTGATGATTTTTGATGAACTGGATATTGATATTTTGGAAGAAAAAGTCTCAAGCTCAAGCGAAAACGAAGCTGATGAAACGGTGATACTGGCCAGAAAAGAAACAGCCATGACTGATTTTGGGGCTGTAACCGACCCGGTTAAGATGTATTTGCGAGAAATGGGACTGGTAACCCTTCTCAGCCGGGAAGGGGAAGTGGAGATCGCCAAAAAAATCGAAGCCGGTGAACAGGAAGTTTTGAAGGCTCTGATTGATACGACCACCGGCATTGAGTGTTTGCTAAATTTAGGTGTCGATATTGAAAACGGAGCCTTACGTCCCAAATATGTTCTGAAAGACATTGATGAAGGCGATGCTTATGTGGATGAAGTGGTTCAAACAGAAAAGTTTTTAAACACCATTCGTCAGATCAAGGCATTTCATGAAGAAAACAAGGCATCCCGCGAAAAATTGTTTGCTTCGGAACTGGATTATGATGAGATTCGCAGAATCCGGCGCGGAATTGCAAGAAAAAATACCAAAATATTTGAAATGCTGAAAGACTGGCGGCTTGAGGGAAATGTCGTTGACAAGATTGAGCAGATCATTCGTAAGCAAATAGACTGGTTCGATGCCATGAACAAGATACTGGCGTTGACATCGGATGCCCTGAGTGTGTCCGTGGCGGAACTTATCAGTCGATTGAACACTGTTGAGGATTTTTCAGTCTGGATTCAGCCGCGCTGCCGACTGAATCCAGATGAGGCTGGTGTGTTGTTTTCGGATTTGTTCGGTTTCAACCAGCAGATTACCGAAAAGGAACTGACTGTAAAATCAAAATCTCAGGCATTGAGAAGAATTCTCTCGGATGTCGATGAAGGCCGATATAAAGCCAAAATGGCAAAAAGCGAACTGACCAAGGCCAATTTGAGACTAGTGGTCAGTATTGCCAAAAAATATACTAACCGCGGGCTTCAGTTTCTGGATCTTATCCAGGAGGGCAACATCGGTTTGATGAAGGCGGTGGATAAATTCGAGTACCGCAGGGGTTATAAATTCAGCACTTATGCCACCTGGTGGATACGTCAGGCCATTACCAGGGCTATCGCCGACCAGGCCAGGACCATCCGCATTCCGGTTCACATGATTGAAACCATCAATAAACTCATTCGCACCTCAAGGTATCTGGTTCAGGAATTGGGCCGCGAACCCAGACCGGAAGAAATTGCCGAAAAAATGGAAATTCCCCTGGAGAAGGTTCGAAAAGTATTAAAAATCGCCAGAGAACCGATTTCACTGGAAACTCCCATTGGAGAAGAAGAAGACAGCCATCTTGGCGATTTTATTGAAGACAAGAAATTCATGCTTCCTTCAGACGCGGCAGTCAGTTTGAATCTGGCGGAACAGACTCGAAAAGTTCTGGCCACCTTAACCCCCAGGGAAGAAAAAGTATTACGGATGCGTTTTGGAATCGGAGAAAAAGCAGATCACACCCTTGAAGAGGTTGGCCAGGACTTTGCCGTCACACGCGAGCGCATTCGTCAGATTGAGGCAAAAGCCCTCAGAAAGCTTCGGCATCCCACAAGGAGCAGAAAGCTAAAAAGTTTTATTGACATGTAAAGCTTGACAAAAATTGATCTGGAAGTTAAAGGTAGAAGTTAATGGGCCTATAGCTCAGCTGGAAGAGCCACCGGCTCATAACCGGTCGGTCCCTGGTTCGAACCCAGGTGGGCCCATCAATACGATTGAAGAGGCGTGGAATGATTCCACGCCTTTTTTTCATTTTCAGGGGTAAGCAACATGCCGAACGTTCAGGATATTATCAATTTAATGGAAGACTTGGCACCCTCCAGCCTTGCAGAATCATGGGATACTGTCGGCCTGCAGGTAGGTAGAAAGGACTGGCCTGTTCGTACGATCATGGTGGCGCTGGATCCATTGCCGGAAGTGGTTGCAGCAGCCTGCGATCAGCATGTTGACATGCTGATCACCCATCATCCACTTTTGTTTAAGCCCCTTAAAAATCTGAACTTTAACTCGCCTACCGGTTCAATCCTTTATCAATCCGCTGTCAATCAACTTGCAGTTTACTGCGCCCATACCAATTTGGATAAAGTATCCGGTGGCTTGAACGATATCCTTGCAGAGCGAATCGGACTTGATTCAGTGGATGTGTTTGCGCCGGGTGAAGATTCTGAATCCTGCAAACTCGTCCTGTATGTTCCTGCCGATTATGAGCAGCAGGTCCTGAACGCGCTGTTTCAGACCTCTGCCGGAATCATTGGCGAGTATTCGTGCTGTGCGTTCAGATCCGCCGGCAAAGGCTCTTTTCTTCCTGGAGACTTGGCAAGACCTTCTATCGGAAAAGTCGACGAGATTTCTCATCCGGATGAAATACGGATTGAAACCCTTGTACGAAAAAAGGACATTTCTGCTGTTCTTTCTCATGTCAGAAGCCATCATCCCTACCAAACCATGGCTTTTGATGTTTACCCCCTGTTGCCTATTGAGAGCAGACACGGTTTTGGCCGGACAGGTGCGATAACCGGGCGCATGAATCTGTTTCAATTCGCTCAAGAAGTTAAGGAAAAACTTTGTTTGCCGAATTTAAAAATTTCCGGAAATCCGCTCATGATGGTTCAGCGGGCCGCAGTTTGTTCCGGAAGCGGATCCAGCCTCCTGAATGCTTTTTTTGCTTCAACCGCCGATGTGTATATCAGTGGCGATCTCCGGTATCACGATGCCAGAGCCGCTGAATTGGCGGGGAAGGCATTGCTTGATATCGGACATTTTGCATCTGAACACCTGATGATCGAACCGGTCTGCGATTATCTTCGCAGGCAAATATCAAGTGCTTCCTGGGAAATTCGTGTGGAAGCCTATCAGCTTGAAAAAGACCCATTTACCATGATATAAGATAAACAGGGGGATGGACGATAGGCTATGGGTATGGGTGATAGGTTCTGGACACTTACCATTGTCCACAGCCCTTAACCCCAATTTATTAACCCCAACATTGCGGGTAAAAACATGAAAGATCAGATAGATATTCTTGTTTCACTGCAGGAAATTGAAATTGAATCTACAAGTGTAAATGCACACCTGTGTTCCATATCAAAACGGCTGAATGTTCTAAGCAACAGCCAGAATGAATTGGAACAGCGCATCACGGATGAAACTGCGAAAATTGAAGAATCGAAAAAAAAGTATCGCTCTCACGAATCCGACATCAAACAGAATCAGGTCATGATTAAAAGGAGTCAGGATCGACTGAATTCCATCAAGAACAACCGGGAATATCAGGCGCTGTTAAAAGAAATTGAAGAACTCAAGCGAACTAATTTCGCAACCGAAGAACTGATGATTGATTGCCTGAATCAGGTTGATGATGCGGAGAAAAAAATGGTGGCGATACATGAAGAGCTTCAGTTGGTGCAAAATGACATTGTTCAGGAACAGCAGGTTGTCGGTGTTGAAACCGGGACAGCCGAAAAACGACTGAAAGAACTGGATCGGGAACGGCTGAAAATGTCAGGTAAAATTGACGCAGATTTGCTGAAGTTGTTTCAGAAGGTTCAGTCACAGCAAGTTCGTGGAAATGCCGTTGTTCCGGTTCAAGATGCCGTCTGTCATGGATGCTATGTCAATATCCCACCGCAAATGTACAATGAACTTCAACGGTGTGACAAATTGAGAATGTGTCCGAACTGTCAGCGGATCATATACTGGAAGCAGATTTGATTATACATGGCCGAAGCAGAACAGACGATCGCCGGATTCAACAGAGTCCGGAGGAAAGTCCGAACACCACAGGGCAGGGTGCTCCATAACGTGGAGTCGTGGTAACACGAAGGAAAGTGCAACAGAAAATATACCGCCCGGCTCTTTCGCTTTTCGCGCAGATTGCGGAAGACGAAAACAGCAGGGTAAGGGTGAAATGGTGCGGTAAGAGCGCACCGTTCTTCGGGTGACCGAAGAAGCTTGGTAAACCCCACCTGGTGCAAGACCAAATAGAGGAGCGTCTGAAGGCGGCCCGCCTGAGCTCCCGGGTAGGTTGCATGAGATGCCTGGCAACAGGTGTCCATAGTTGAATGATCGTCAACCGGAATCGGGTAACCGGTTCCGGATACAGGATTCGGCTTACGGGCTGCTTCGGCCATTTCTTATGAGGGGTTAGGGACGAATCCCTTTTGTACAAGCTTATACAAATGTGTGAGAGCTGTCCTAACAAATTTATCTCAGAAGGAGATTTAGAACATGTCAGATCCCTCTTGTGACATTCCTTTTATTGAAAAAACTCAGTTTTTTGCGCATGACCTTTTCAAATGCTGTCTGTATATTTCCAGTTTTACATCGGAGCAAAATCTGTTCACAAAGATGCTGTATTCCAAGTTGACAGCAACCACCAAACTGCTGGAAGATTTTCTGGATTTTCATGGTGCCAAGAGCAATAAAAACTGGTATTATTTCAGAGAACTTACTGCTACACTTATTCATCTCAGTATCGGCAGTTATTCCCAAAAACATGTTTCCAATCGTCTCGTTTTTTATGGACTCGAAAATACGACTGAATTCGAAGTCCAGGGTCAGATTACACAGGCATTTCTCAATTCGTCACTGATGAAAATGGCGCCAGCAATCCTGGATGAAGCCCAAAGGCTGAATGTCCCCATACCTGAAAGAGGTTATGAACCCTCTGATTTTCCAACGGCGACCACCTGTGATATGCTGGAATCCGATGTTGATGATACGGATAAGGATCAGCAGAAACAGCACATTGTTAAAATCGCCAGTGAGTTTCTCAGTATCGCTGGCAATTTTGATCAACTGGGTTTTTATGAACCATTAGATATTCAAGAAATTCGGGCGATTGTTCCGGAAAAAGTTAATGAAGTCGAAATTCGCCGTTTTGAGATGCTGGTCCACAATCTTCAGTCTTCATTTGATACCTATGTGATTCACGGAGGTTACCGGTTTGGAAAGCGAAATCTGACGGATCTGCGCGGGCATTTTTCTGTCGTTTTTCATCTGCTTCAGATGACAGGACGGCTACTTCATCTTTATGAGCGGCATCTTCATGAAGCCGGATATAAAAATACCTATAAAATGGTTCAGGATCGGCTTTCTTCCCTGGTGGATCCAGAGATACTTCTGGACCGGACCATCAATTACGGTCTCTATTATGCCTGTCATTTTCTGAACACCGGGAAAAAGCTGGCGCGCGAAATCCTGAACGAGAATATTGAACGGTCATCCATCAAAGTCGGCATTCCGGTAGCCTTGGGGTTTCACAGTCGGCCAAGTCTTCTGGTGGCTAAAATTGTTCAGCATTACGGCGGACAAGTCGAACTTTGTGTCGGAAATGACCGGTTTGATGCCAGCAGCGTTCTGGATATTCAATGGGCCGGCGGGAAAATTCACAAGGAAAATGTTGCGGAAGTGATCTTTGAAGGCGATACTAGAGCCTTGGCCGATATTGAAATTCTGGCTGGTGTTAACTACGGGGAAGATACGATGGGAAAAGGGGTTCTGCTTCCAAAAGAACTGAAGTATCTTAGATAATTACTAATTCCAGTAGCGCATACTGGATCAATTCATCATTCATAATTCATCATGTCTGTATCAGCCATTATTGTTGCCGGAGGAAAGGGGATTCGAATGGGTGCCGCCGTACGCAAGCAGTACATGCTGCTGTCGGGTAAGCCTATCGTCTATCATACGCTGGAAGTTTTCGACTCATGCCATTGCATCGAAGAGATTTATCTGGTAGTGCCGCCCGATGACCTGGATATCCGCCCTGAAAGATGGATTTCTTCCTTGACCTTGCATAAAAAAATTCATCTTGTTGCAGGAGGCATTGAGCGACAGGATTCGGTTTATCGAGGAATTCAGGCAATTTTGGGACAGTTATGTGAAGTCGTGGTGATTCACGATGCAGTTCGTCCCTTTGTCAGCTCCCATATAATCGAAGCCTGTGTCGCCGAGGCGCGTGTATCAGGTGCCTGCATCGTTGGAATGCCTGCGACGGACACGGCAAAACTGGTGAATTCGGGTCAGATTGAACGTACGCTGGATCGAAACACTATCTGGCTTGCTCAGACACCTCAGGCTTTCGATTTGAATCTGATCCGGATGGCCCATGAAAAAGCCAGGTTGGATCGCTTCATGGGAACTGATGATGCCATGCTGGTTGAGCGTTTGGGACGAAAGATCAGGATCATCCCTGGTTCCAGGCTGAACATGAAAATTACAACTCCAGAGGATCTGGCTCTGGCAGAGGGGATATTTAAACGAAAGTCTTGCAACATGGAAAAATAAACGAAATATAAGAGATAAGTCATAAACGGTCCCATTTATTTTCACATTAACACAAACGTATTACCCATATAACAAGGAGTTATTGAATGAAAAAACGAATCAGAAAAAAACTGAATTTGGGAGAATTTAAAGAAACAGGATTCGAGATCACCTGGAAAAATCAGGAATTACCGGAAGCGGATTTTGACAAATTTATTCAGGACTTCCTGGATGCGATTGAGTCCAGAGGGCTCGTATTCATAGGCGGCTGTTCCGTTGAGGATGCCTGGGACGGGGTCATTGCCAGAAACAAACGATATTCCTGCCCGGATGTCGCGGACATGGAATTTGTTTCAGACTGGTTCAAATCACGGACAGATATCAAGGAATTTACAGTGGGCCACACAATTGATTTGTGGTATGAGTCCGAATGCTGCTGTGACACCGAAGCATAAGGGAATTTTTATAAAGTATGAATTATGATGGATGAAGTATGAAAAAGGATGAAAGCGGAATATTTTCCTTCATAATTCATCCTTCAACCTTCATAATTTTCTTATGCAAGCAGAGTCATATACAACTTAATGGGTGGAGGATATGATCGGTGGCTCCTCATCATGAAAAATCAATGAACTTAACGGAATACGCACCTGGGCAAGATCAGTTGGATAAAATTGAACAGATTCTTCTTACAGATCTGATTGCAAGCGGCGTTCACTGTGTCTTGCTGATTGACTTTGCCGGCAACATCATCGCGCAAGGGGATGACGGACGATCCCAGATTGATGTCTATTCTCTGGCAGCCCTTTCAGCGGCTAATTTCGGGGCTGTTGAGGCAATGGCGAAAATTGTGGGCCAGGAAGAATTCGCCCTGCTTTTTCATAAGGGCGAAACAGGAAGTTTATACTTCAGCAAAGTGAATAACGAATTGCTGATCATCTCAGTATTTGGAAAAGAAATTATTTTGGGGCTTCTGCGCATGAAAGTGGCTGACGCCATATTGAAAATCCAGCAAATTTGGAAATCCACCTAAAAAACAATCTATTGAAGAATCTATCAGGAAGGAATTTCTCCATTGGCATTTATCAATATGAAAAATAAAGAGATTCAGGCCAAAATTGTTTATTACGGACCTGGCCGAGGTGGGAAAACTTCCAACCTGGAGTATATCTATAAGCAGTTTCGAGATCGTATCCCTTCAGATATGGTCAGTATTAAGACACATGGAGATCGAACCCTTTTTTTTGATTTTCTTCCATTTGATGTCGGCAAGATCATGGGGTATTCGACTCGAGTGCAACTATATACTGTTCCAGGACAGGTGAAATATGATGCTACTCGAAGGCTTGTTTTAAAGGGGGTTGACGGCATCGTATTTGTAGCGGATTCGTTGGCGGTTCAGCGGGAAAAGAATCTGATTTCCCTAAAAAATCTCCAGATTAACCTGGCTGCTCACAAAAAAGATATTTTTCATGTTCCTCTTGTTCTGCAATACAACAAAAGGGATCTGGACGAACCTGGAATTCCCATTCTTTCCCTTGAAACCCTTGAAAATGATCTGAATCGCCAGTTAAAAGTCCCTTCATTTCCCGCAAGCGCATTAAATGGGGATAATGTTGTGCTTACCCTTAAAAGAGTCATTGCCCTTACGATTGCATCTTTTCAGAAGAGGCTATAACAGGAGAAGCATTTCATGCATTCAAAACGTGTTGGAACCCGCGGCTCAGAAATTGAAAAACAATTGGATGATCTTTTGGGTCATGACAGCCCAACTGTGCTTTCACCAGGTAATTCAGAAATGGAGAGTTCGTCTGTGTCGCCTCTGACATCCCTGAAATCCATTGTTCTGTCCATGGAATGGGAAATTAACGATCCAATTTTAAAAGAGTTTATTCAAGAGCTGAACCGGCTAAAGGCTGTTTTTAAACAGGACAAGATCGTGGTGAAATCACTTCAATTACTGGAAGCACTTGGAAAGTATATCCTGCAAAAAAAAGCCCTGACCCACCCGGATTCCATCAAACTGCTGCAATCCATATATCGTGACCTGGAAATTCTTCTGCTGTCCAAAGGAATTTCAGAAACTGTCAGGCGAAACATTCTTGTTGATGAAGTCGCTCAGTTCATGAAACTAAAGGAAAAACTGGCTGTACCTTCCAAGCCCATGACTGGGTATCTTGCCGAAAAATCAGGTGTAGGGGCGGGTTCCGAACCCACCTCCACTTCGGACTGCCCTTCTTATGATCCGGCGATCCGCGCCAATATTGTGTCTGATAAAGAACGGATGCCTTCCCTTGAAGCTGTCCTTTATGCCCTTGAAGAGATTAAAAAAAACATTCGTACAGAGTTCACTGCGCTAAGATCTGAACTCAAGTTGTGACAAAAGAGAGGATAATCCAAAACGCTTATGGTAATATTTTGTGAAGAATGCGGAGAAAAATATATTCTCCCGCAACAACTATCCACCATTCCGGCAGAATTTAAATGCCGAAACTGTCATGATATTTTTAAGATTCCACAATCTGTTTTAGAGAGCAGTCAAACTGAACAGGTGGATAAAGCAGATGAAAGAGGGAATTAAAAACCCTTCCGATCCACTTCCTGCACTCAGGCGATAGACCCTGAAATGACTATTCCAGCAGCCAAAGGCTATTTCGCTATTCCTGTAAAGTATTTTCAAACCCTTTGAAACCGCCAGAGTTTCAAGTTTTCTGGCTGAGGTTTTTAAAATAATGAGTGCTACTGCCGCCCATAACCAGTCAGATCTGAATACCAAGATTCGTGAGGCTGAGATGTATCAGTCCATGGGGCTTTTGGAAGCCAGTCTGGAAATCTATTGCCACTTGCTTTCAGACTCAAGTATCTCGGATCCGCAAATAGAAGAGAATATTCAAAGCAGGGCTACTTCCCTTCGTACGCAAATCCAGGAACTGGAGAAAGAAGATGTTGGCAAAGTTTCCCAGAAAGAGCTTTCCATTCTTCAAGCCAGCCCCATTGCTGATGAAACTCCTGAAACTCTGATGGAAAGCGCAGCCGCCCTTAAAGAACTTGGACTATTTAAAGAGTCTGTCATTGAGTATGAAAAAGCATTCGCCAAGAATCCTTTTGCTCCAGATCTGGTGAATCGGCTCATGAACTGTCTGTTTCAACTTCTCACCCCGCGCCAAGTTGTGGATCATTTTTCCAGCCTGATTCATGCCCATGCTATTGGGAAGCCTGAACAAGCCAATCTGGTTTTCACTATGGGGCTTGAGTTTGAAAAACTGGAGCAAAAGGATTATGCGATTGAATTGTATAAATCTGCTCTTGAAATGGATCAGGGGGACAAAAAGATCGAGTTGAGACTGAATGCCCTTATGGTGCAACTGGCGCCGGGATCGCGGTACGATTATCTGATTCATCAAAAATTAATTACTCCAGGGCAACTTCAGAAAGCTCTGGTCATTTATCAAAAAACTCGAAAAAGCGTGGAATTTATTCTTATGGAAGAGTTCCACTTGAAAAAAGAAGATATCGGCAAATCCCTTTCCGCGTTTTACGGCTGTCCATTCGTATCCTTTGACCCCAAACATCCCGTTCCTTTCGAACTCATTCGAAGACTAAAAAAATCTTTTCTGATTCATAATGTATGGGTTCCCCTGGACTGGGGGAAAAACGTCATGAAAATCATTGTGGATGACCCCAAGGACATCCGAAAAACCGATGATATAAAAGCTCTGATCAAAATCCCCGATATTGAGCTTTTAGTAGGAATCAAAGAAGATATCATTCAGTTTATTAACATGTTTTACGAAGAGAAGCCGATAGATTCCAAGGAATCGTCTATAGATTTTGATGAGATTGTTCCTGATATCAGCTTTGATGAAGAAAATGAGGAGGCGGTTGAGTCTATGGATGAATCCACCAGCCAGGTGGTCCGTCTGGTGGATCAGATTCTGGTGGTGGCTTACCGGAGCGGTGTTTCGGATATTCACATTGAACCATCGCCTGTTACTAATAAAACGGGGATCAGGTTCCGAATGGATGGTGTTTGTCAGGAGTATCTGAAAGTTCCGAACACAATGGCCAGAGGGATTTTGTCCCGAATCAAGATCATGTGCAATCTTGATATATCCGAGCGCAGGCTGCCTCAGGACGGGAAAATAAAGTTTCGTAGAAAAGGTGTTCCACCTTTTGAGCTTAGGGTGGCGACCATTCCATCAACGGGCGGATTTGAAGATGCAGTGCTGAGGCTTTTGGCAAAGGCAGGGGCCATGAAACTGGTGCAAATGGGATTGAATGAGCGAAATCTGAAGATCATGGAAAAATTGTTGATTCAACCTTATGGCATGATTCTGGTAGTGGGTCCGACGGGTTCCGGGAAAACTACAACCCTTCATGCCGCATTAGGGCACATCAATAAACCCGGCATCAAGATATGGACTGCTGAGGATCCGGTTGAAATTACGCAGGACGGGCTGCGACAGGTTGAGATAAAACCTCGAATTGGCCTGGATTTCGCCAGGGTCATGCGATCTTTTCTTCGGGCAGATCCTGATGTGATCATGATTGGTGAAATGCGCGATAAAGAGACGGCATCCATCGGAATTGAGGCTTCGTTAACCGGGCATCTTGTGTTTTCGACCCTGCATACCAACAGCGCACCCGAAACCATTACCCGGCTTTTGGACATGGGTATGAATCCCCTGAACTTTTCAGATGCTTTTTTGGGCGTTCTGGCTCAGCGGCTCGTCAGAACCCTTTGCACCAAATGTCGTCAGAGCTATTCTCCAACTGAGGAAGAATTTGCTGATATTGTAGCTTCTTACGGTTCTGAAGCCTTCAAACTGACCGGTATAGCCAATACCCATGATTTTGTCCTCTATCGTTCTGCAGGCTGTGATACCTGCTCAGGAAGCGGATACAAGGGTCGGATGGGAATTCATGAACTCCTGGAAGGAACCCGTGAGATCAAGCGGTTGATTAAAAAGCAGGCATCTGCTGAAGATATTTTAATTCATGCAGCCGGTGAAGGAATGATCACTTTGAAACAGGATGCAATACAAAAGGTTATTAAAGGTTTTACTGATATGAAAGAGGTTAACAGGGTCTGTATCGGGTGACCTTTTTCAGTCAATAGAAGTCCAGTAAGTCTATATTACAACTGCAGAGTCTCTGCAATTTATAAGGTAAAACAATGGCTAAAAACGCGCTGGTAGTGGATAACGATTTCTTTTTTGTCGAGTTTCTGGCCGGGATTCTTCAGAAACGCGGGTATGAAGTCTTCAAGGCTTATGATGGCAAGGAAGGTATCACCATACTTACTGAAAAACCTGTAGATGTTTTATTTGTGGATATGGTCATGCCCAAGATCGACGGCAGACAGATGATCCAATATACCCGACAGCAGTTTCCCGATGCCAGGTTCCCGATTGTTGTATTATCCGGGACATTGATTGAACAAATTGAAAATATCCATAAATTCGGCGCTGATTTTTATATTGCAAAAGGCCCTATCGGAACAATGTCTGGTCATATCAACCGGTTTATGGACAAGCTGGAAGAACAGTCTTTTCCGTTTCCTGATCATACGGAAGTCCTTGAACCTGTAAAACTGTACTCCCGACAATCCACAGCCGAACTGATTGATGCCATGGATTTTCAGGAAGCGATTCTTAAATGTATCGGAGTTGGAATATTTATTGCGGACAAAGACGCCACAATTATCAGAGCCAATGAACAGGGGCTGGAGATAATTCATAAATCACTATGGGAAGTTCTGAATCGCCATGTAACAACGATTTTCCCTCCTTCAGAGAAATTCAAACTTGCCAATGAGTTAAACAAAATCGCCCGTCATCGTGAGTTGAAGCAAATTGTTTTTTCAGCAACCATTGATTCCAAAGAAATTCGCAATACCGTATCGCTCCTTGAAGTGAATGATGAGTTTGTCGGTTGGATCATTGTTATTGAGGAAATTAGCCATTAGGAAAAAATATTAACATCGCCGCAATATTCATAAATTTTGGTATCTTTTGATCAAGATGAACAGGATAAAAGACAAAAAACAGTTTGTTAGCTTTTTTTATCCTGTCTATCCTGTTCATACATGTTAATTCTCTTTTTCCTACTCGCGCACTTACTTTCGCAGCGCAGCATGCGCCGCAGCCAGGCGTGCAACTGGAACCCGGAACGGAGAGCATGACACATAAGTCAATCCCAGTTCATGACATAAATGAATGGACTGGGGGTCTCCGCCATGTTCACCACAAATCCCGCATTCCAGATCGGGCTTAACGGATCTGCCCTTGATCAGAGCGATTTTCATCAACTCTCCCACACCTTCCCGATCAATGGTGGTAAAGGGATTGTGCGGCAGAATGCCTGCTTCCAGATAGTGGACCAGAAAACTGGCTTCCGCATCATCCCGTGAAATGCCGAAAGTCGTTTGTGTCAGATCATTTGTTCCAAAAGAAAAGAAATCTGCGTATTCAGCGATCTTTTCTGCTGTCAGCGCTGCACGGGGAATCTCGATCATGGTCCCAAATTTATAATCGATATCCATGCCCCATTCATCCATGACTTTTTTCGCTTCAGTCTCAAGTATCTCGCGTTGGGTCTTCAGCTCGTTCACATGGCAGGTGAGCGGAATCATGATTTCCGGATGAACATGAATGCCTTCCTTGGTGGCCATGCATGCAGCCTCGAATACCGCCTTGACTTGCATGATGGTTACTTCCGGAATGTGAATCCCCAGACGAACTCCACGCATTCCCAGCATGGGATTGGATTCTCTTAGATTCTCCAATCTTTTAAGAACAGTTTCCTTGGCTCGAATCTGGTTAAGGAGTTCATCAAGTTCAGTAAGATTGGCGGCCTGTTTGATTCGAATCTTTAAATCCGCAAGATCACGTATCAAATCAACATGATTGGGCAGGAATTCATGAAGCGGTGGATCCAGCAGTCGAACGATGACTGGAAGCCCGTCCATGATCTTGAAGATGCCATAAAAATCTTCCCGCTGAAACGGCAGAATCATGTCGAGGGCTTCACGCCTTTCAATGGGAAGATCTGTCATGATCATTTTCTGAACAAAAGGAAGCCGTTCGGTTTCAAAGAACATGTGTTCGGAGCGGCATAGTCCGATGCCTTCCGCCCCATATTCCCTGGCCCTGGCGGCATCCCTCGGATAGTCGGCATTGGCCCAGACACCAAGGCGCCGGTATTTATCCGCCCAGGACAGCAGCTTGATGAGCCATGGGTCATTAATGTCCGGAATGGTTGTATTGAGTTTTCCAAGGTAAACTTCTCCGACGGTGCCGTCAATCGATATCCAGTCCCCTTCCCGAATGATCTTGTCCTTCATCATGATGCGGCGTTTGATCATATCAATTCTCAGATCCGTTACGCCGACCACTGCCGGTTTTCCAAACTGCCGGGCGACTAATGCCGCATGGCTGGTTCTGCCACCCCGGCTGGTCAGAATACCTTGGGCCGCCAGCATGCCGTGAACATCATCCGGCCGGGTTTCGGCCCTGACCATGATCACCTGCTTGCCTTCCTGTTTGGCCCATGATTCCGCCAGATTTGCATCCAACGCCACCACGCCGAAAGCTGCGCCAGGGGAGACATTCAAGCCGGTTCCCAGGAAATCGCCCGAAGCTTTGGCAGCCTGTCTAGACTTGCTGTCGAACTGGGGGTGGAGAAAAAAATCCACATGATCCGGGCTGACCCTGAGAACAGCTTCTTCACGGGTTATAAACCCTTCTTCGGCCATATCCACGGCAATGCGGACCGCAGCCTGAGCAGTTCGCTTGCCATCGCGGGTCTGCAGCATCCACAGTTTGCCTTTTTCAATGGTAAACTCAACATCCTGCATTTCGCGGTAATGGTTTTCAAGGCGTTTGGCAATGGCTTCAAATTCCATGTACGCTCTGGGCATTTCCGTTTTCAACTGAAAAATGTCTTTGGTCAATCGAATTCCTGCCACAACATCTTCACCTTGCGCGTTGGTCAGGTAATCTCCTTCAATTTTATTCTCACCTGTGCCTCCGTTGCGGGTCATGGCGACACCGGTGGCGCTGTCGTTGCCCATGTTGCCGAAAACCATCGTTACAATGCTGACAGCAGTACCCAGGTTATGCGCAATTCCGGCGGCGTTGCGATAGTCAACAGCCCTTTTGCCATTCCAGCTTTTAAAAACCGCTTCGGTTGCCAGACTGAGTTGTTCGTAAGGGTCTGTCGGAAATTTATGTTTGGAATGGCGCCTGAAAATTTTCTTGAATTCTTCGGTAACGGCTCTCCAGTCTTTGCCGGAAATCTCTGCGTCGCTGTCAACTCTTGCGCGCTGTCTGGTTGCAGTGATAACTTCTTCAAAGTGCGCATCCGGAATATCCATGACCACGCTTCCAAACATCTGAATCAGTCGGCGGTAGGCATCGTAAACAAATCGCTCATCTTGGGTAAGCCGTACCATGCCTTCTGCGGTTTCATCGTTAAGACCAATGTTCAAAACCGTATCCATCATGCCTGGCATGGAAAACTTGGCACCAGACCTGCAAGAGACCAGAAGAGGATTTTCCGCATCACCGAATATTTTTCCGGTTCTGGCTTCAACCTCATGAAGGGCCTGAATCTCCTGGTCCCACATGCTTTCGGGAAAAATACTGCCTGCAGCCAGGTAGGCATTGCAGGCTTCTGTGGTTACGGTAAATCCCGGAGGTACGGGGACATCAATTCTGGCCATTTCCGCAAGGTTTGCACCCTTGCCGCCCAGAAGTCCGCGAACCGCATCCCTGCTTCCGCCAACATACGCTTCAACCTGTTGAACTTCATCAAAGAGATATACCCATTTTTTTGTCATCTTTTCTTGCCTCTTTTCTGGTAAATTGTAGGATGTCATTTGTGGTGGATGGGGTGAATCACTCGCTGGTTCATTAACATCTACTTATAGAAAAAATGATTTCTCTTGTCAATCCGTAAAGCTGGAAAACATAAATGCTATAAACGCTCATGGCATGGTCTATGGCACCCCATGAATGACCAAAATATATAAAACTGGTAGCGGACACAAGAGCGTTTCTCACGCAAAGGCGGTAGGGGCGACCGGCCGGTCGCCCTTACTTGTTTCGTGTCTTTCGTGGTTTAAAAGTATTTTCATGGTAAATGGATGCAGCAATTTGTTGTTCATTGAGAAGTGAAAAACCGGTATATCCTTGACGCAAGGAAGCGGTGTTGAAAGATGATGGTCTTTACATCGAGAGTTAATCAGGGTATTGTCAGTTCAAATTGTTGATAAAGCCATGAACGAACTGTCGGGTTTTTGAACTCATCTCTAACAATTATTACTCATAACTGCCGTATGCCGCCAAGAGGGCAGGTTGAAATATGAAAACTATTTACCCATTCATTGTGGCGGTTCCTGAAGCTGATCGCCAATTGCGGGGCAGAGACAAGGTTCTCCAGTTGAGCAGCCTTGCCCGCCAGGCTGTACAGCTTTCGGCGAATCAAAGTGGTGTCAAACTTGGCGAGTTGATGAAATCTCCGGAAGGCGCGCCGCTTCCGGTTGGAGGTTATTTCTGGTCTCTTGCTCATAAAACGGACTATGTGGCCGGGGTTGTGGCTGATTTTCCAATTGGTATGGATGTCGAGAAAATCAGACCCTGCGCCCCAGGGCTTTATCGTATGACGGCGGATGATGCGGAATGGAAACTGGGAGAGTCGGTAAGCGATCTGCTGTTTTTACGTTACTGGACAGCCAAGGAATCTGTGTTGAAATCCGTTGGGATCGGACTGAAAGCGCTTTCCCTGTGCCGTGTCATCAAGATTGTGGATGACCATCATCTTATGCTGTCTTACAAACAACAGGAGTTTGATGTCGAACACTATTATTTCAACGGCCACATCGCCGCCATCCTTGCTCATCCAGTTGTCCAGTGGATGGTTCAGGATATTTCAGGGTGGTTAGTGTCTGAACGGCAACCCTTAAACATTTAACAATAAACGTATCTTTCTAAAATTCGATCAATCCACATATGAAAAAGCTACTTCCCCCTATGGAAAAGGGGGAGCGAGGGGGATTTAATGAAAATTTTCGTGTGTTTCGTGGTTTAAAAGTATTTTCACGGTAACACATATTCGCGGTTTCTCTTTTATCATGGCCATCCATCTGAATTAATTATTGAGGGCAGACATAATGCTGAGCAAAGAAAATCTTCAAGAAGTTTATCCGCTGACGCCGATGCAGGAAGGACTGTTTTTTCACGCCCTTTATGAACCGAATTCATTAGCCTATTTGCAGCAGATTACCTATTGCCTTCGTGGCGCATTGGATGTCGGGGCGTTTGAAACTGCGTGGAACCAGTTGATTCAGCGCCACGATGTTCTGCGCACGGTTTTTATTCATCGTCATGTACCCAAACCGCTTCAGTTCGTGCTGAAACACAGGCGATTGAATCTCTCTTTCCAGGATCTGCGCAGCATGAATCCAGCAATGCAGCATAAAGCCATTAAGAACGTGCTACAAAAAGATCGCAGCACGCCGTTTGACCTGTCCCGTGATGTATTGATGCGACTGCGGGTCTTGCAGACCGGGGATGCTGTATTCCGTGTGGTCTGGAGTTTTCACCACATCATCATGGACGGGTGGTGTTTGCCCATCCTTCAGCAAGAGTTAATGGCCCTTTATAGCGGACAGATCAATCAAAATGATCCAAACCTTCCGAAACCGGAAGCATTTCGGACCTTTGTAGAGTGGTTGGAAAAACGGGACAGGAACACCTCCCGCGAATTCTGGAAAAACTATCTGGAAGGTTATGATCAACTCGCCACGTTTCCGAAACAAGCCTCCACCCAGGCTTATGATCTAAAAACCTTTTCGATGTTTCTGGATGCTGACACGACCTGTGCTCTGCGCCAGTTGGCTAGCCAAAACAGGGTAACCCTGAATATCGTGGTACAGGCTCTATGGGCCGTTTTGCTGGCAAAAACCAATGATGTGGAAGATGTGGTTTTTGGTATTGTCGTATCCGGTCGGCCTTATGAAATTGCAGGTGTCGAACATATCGTGGGGCTGTTTATCAATACTGTGCCACTAAGGGTCCATGCCCCCAGCCACCGCCTTTTTTCAGAAATTCTGACAGAGCTTATGAATCAGATGGCTTCCGGGATGAAACATCATTTTTTTCCTCTTGCAGATATTCAAGCCAACAGCCATTTGAAACAAGGATTGTTTGACCATATACTGACCTTTGACCCAAATATCTCCAGGTATTCCTTTGAACAGGCAGCAGTGCAACCGGAGCAAAGCGACCGGTTGATACTTGAACACTACGAAAACATTGAACAGACCCACTATCCCCTGGAAATCGCCGTTGGTCCGGGGGAGCAGATCAGGTTCACATTTCGCTTTAATGCAAGGGTGTATTCGGTTGATCAGATCGAAGCCATCCAACATCATCTACGCGAAATGATAACATCTGTTCTGGCATACAAAACCAAGGAAAATCCAGGCATTGATGTCAAGAGAATATCCATCTTATCCGAATCCGAGAAAAACCAGTTGATGACAGTGTTCAATCAAACTGATTGGCCGTATCCTCAGAATCAGTCCATTGTGGATGTATTTGAGTCCCAGGCAGCCCTCAGGCCAGATGCTCCGGCAATCATAAGCAATGGCCAATCCCTGACATATTCCATTTTGCATCTTCGGGCGGCAAGAATCGGATCTCATTTACAGGCTGCCGGTGTTCTACCCAAAGATCGCGTTGGTGTGTTACTGGATCGCAGCGAAAATATGGTTGCTGCTATTTTGGGAATTTTATACACCGGTGCCGCATATATTCCCATCGATCCGGCTTTTCCACAAAAGCGTGTGGACGCTATTTTAACAAACAGCCGCTGCAAGGTGCTGCTCACCCAGGCCAACCACCTAAGTTCATCCGTTCCGCCCCGAATCGCCATTCCTGAAGGGACTGCCGTGTGTTTTCTGGACGCAGCCCTGTCCGAAACAGTGAGTGACGATGAGCAAGGGACGATGGGCGAGATAGGGGTGAAAAATTTTTCGCCCCTGACAACCCCTCGGCCCTCGGCCCTCGACCCTGCTTATGTGATGTACACCTCCGGATCGACCGGACAGCCCAAAGGTGTCGTAGTAACCCACCAGAACGTGGTTAGCTTTAACGCTAACATGACGGCTGTGTTTGGGTTCAAACCTATGGACCGGATACTGGCCCTGACCACAATTTCCTTTGACATTTCGGTACTGGAAATTCTTAATAGCCTTATGACTGGTCTAACAGTGGTGATCTCTCCGGAAGCCGAAATCCGGGAACCTAAGCGCATTCTGGACATCATTCAAGAACAGGAAATTACCGCCTTACAGCTTACACCATCGCGCCTCAGGTTGCTGCTGGAAAATGAGAATCCTGTATCTTCAGGCATTCCCGCCGCTTTACGCCAATTGCAGGTTCTTTTGATTGGCGGCGAGCCGCTTCCACTCGACTTGTTTGAGCGGATTCAGCCGATCTTTGACAGTGTCAGGGTATTTAATGTGTACGGTCCTACCGAGGCCACGATCTGGTCCATGAGCCAGCAGTTGATGAGTAGCGAGAGACGAGAGGAGACGGGCGAGATAGGGGCGAAAAATGTTCCGCCCCTGACAACTCCTCGACCCTCGATCCTAAACCCCGTTAATATTGGATCGCCCTTAAAAAACGAACAGGTGTATGTTCTATCGCGGGATCTGGACCTGATGCCCATCGGATCAGTAGGTGAGATATGTATCGCTGGAAAGGGTCTGGCCCAAGGCTATTTCGAATTGCCGGAGCAGACCGCGGCGGCTTTTATTGAGCATCCGTTTGAGCCGGGCAAGCGGTTGTATAAAACTGGTGATTTTGGGTACTGGCAACCCGATGGTACGCTGGTATGTCTGGGCAGGCGCGACGACCAGGTAAAAATTCGCGGATACCGTATTGAAACCGGAGACATAGAAAGCCATATCAAGCAGTTTCCGGGTGTGCCAATACGGGATGCGGTCGTGATTGCCTGGACCGGATCAGTGACCGGCCCTGAGCTGGCGGCTTATCTGGTGTACTCTCATTCCCTCGTTTCCGGCAAGATGCCGGCGCTACAGGAATCGGAAAGCGGGCAGCGTTCTATCATACCGGCTTTGCGAGAGTTCTTGCGTCAACTTGTTCCGGATTATATGATACCATCTCATTTTGTTCAGATGGAGCGCTTGCCTCTGACACCAAACGGCAAGATCAATAAAAAAGCATTGCCCGATCCCCGGCAAATTGCTCTTACAACAGATGTCCATTTTTCTCCACCATCAGGTATTCCTTGTGATGCCCTTTCTCCTGGGACCGCCGCACCCCAGTGCGGCTCCCCATTAGATATTTCTTCTACCGCACATTTTCCCAAACCAGACGAGGCCAGAATCGCAGAAATCTGGCAGCAGATTCTGGAGCGTCCTGCCATTGGCATTCATGAAAATTTTTTTGATCTTGGGGGTCATAGCCTGAAAGCCATGCGAATGGTCTCCGCCATCCACCGGGAGATGGGTGTGGAAATCAGTTTGCAGGATATTTTCGCCCATCCCACAGTTTTTGAAATCGCCAAAATGCTGCGATCAAAAGATGCTAAAGTTCTGAATAAAATTACGCAAGGTCCAGTTCAGGCCCATTATCCATTATCTCATGCACAACGCCGTTTATGGGTTTTACATTGCATGAATCCGGAATCACCGGCCTATAATATGCCCGGAGCTTTCTGGCTCAATGGCGAAATTGAGCCAAATCTAATACGTCAGGCATTTGAGCTTATAGTTGATAGACACGAATCCTTGCGCACTGTGTTTCGTGTGGTGGATGGCGAGCCGCGGCAAGTCATTCAATCTTCAGAGACAGTACTGGAAATGGAGGATATGCGCTCCCGTGAAAATCCGGTTCAGGCGGCGATAACCCTGATCCGCCAGTTGTCCACTGCACCTTTTGATCTGTCCACAGGCCCCCTGTTTCGGGTTATGTTGATCCGGACAGGAAAAAGCCAGCACCTTCTCTTTATCCATGCACACCACATTGTCTGCGATGCCTGGTCCATGGACATCCTGGCCAAAGAAATGGCTGTTTTAGCCGATGCTCTTGTGCCGGCTACAAGAGCGTATGCAGCAAATATCGGCATATCGCATTCCAATCTGCCTCCCCTGTCCATTCAATACCGGGATTATGCGCTCTGGCAGCAAAGCTTGGAGGCTGGCTCTCAATATGCCGAGGACCGAAAGTTTTGGCATTCGCAGCTCTTGCCCCTTCCTGAACCGCTGGATTTTCCTCTGGATTTCCCACGTCCGGCTACGCCTTCTTATAAAGGCCATACCCTGCGCCTGCCTCTGGAATCGTCCGTATTTACGAATCTTAGAACACTTGCAGGAAGGTATCAGACCACGCCATTCATTCTGTTGGTCAGCTCTGTGAAAGTTCTGCTCCATCGCTATACCGGTCAGACAGAGATTACCCTGGGTACAGCGGCTTCAGGTCGAACACATCCGGATTTGGAGCATCAGGTCGGATTTTTCGCCAACATCCTGACGCTTCGCGATTCAATTGACCCCCAGAAGCGATTCGAGGATCTGGCGACTCAGATCAAAGAAACAGTTCTTCTGGCCCACAAGCATCAACGTTACCCCTTTGATCAATTGGTGGATGAGCTGAAGCCGGTTCGTGATCAAAGCCGGGTGCCAGTATTTGATGTGATGGTTGTCATCCAGCAATATGTACCAACATCTACGGCCACAAAAGATATGAGCATCCAGCATTTAGCGTTGGATACCGGAACCAGCCGTTTTGATATGACCTTTGAATTTATTGAGAGCTTGGATGGCTTAAGTTTGAATCTCTCCTATTGCTCGGATCTGTTTTCACCTGATACGATCCAGCGAGTTGCGGATCATTGGCAAAGGCTTCTGACCGATTGCCTCACCCATCCCCAAAAGAAAATCCATGAACTGGAGATGTTGTCCGAAGCCCAGCAGCAGCAGGTACTGGTGGATTTCAATGCCCCTGCATTGTCCCGGCCCGTGCAGGAATGGTCTTTGCTGCATTTAACCGATGTATTCGCCAGAGCCGTGGATCAATTTCCGGATAGCACGGCGGTTATAGATGCCGATGGGATTCTAACATACAGGGAACTGGATCATGAAGCCAATGTGCTGGCTAATATGCTCAGAACCCGCTTTCAAGGACACGATGATTTACCGTTGACCGATACCTGTGTAGGCGTAATGCTGGGAAGGTCCCGGCAACTAATTATCGCCATTATGGGTATTTTAAAAGCCGGGGCCGCTTATTTGCCCATAGATACTGATTACCCGATCCAAAGAATCCAATACATGATTTCCGACAGCAATTGTCAGATCATCCTGATAGAGTCGGCGTATGAGAGCCGTCTTCCACCATTTCCCCATATTCAGACATTGCGGATACCCGAGTCCATTTTGTCCGCCGATCAACTGGGGACAGAACCGGAGACCACACAACATATCCTCCTCGGCCGGCATCATCCCGGGAGCGCCGCACCCCAGTGC
Source organism: uncultured Desulfobacteraceae bacterium (assembly GCA_903839535.1). Classification (GTDB taxonomy): domain Bacteria; phylum Desulfobacterota; class Desulfobacteria; order Desulfobacterales; family Desulfatirhabdiaceae; genus RAAP-1. The sequence goes on along the minus strand of CAIMCT010000397.1, from coordinate 9,064 downwards.
TGCCAGTCTTCCAAACTGCGCCAATCTCATGATCTCATGTATGTCATTTATACCAGCGGCTCCACTGGTCAGCCCAAAGGGGTCATGATTCAGCACGATGGTTTTCTGAATATGATTCAGACTCAGATCGATGTTTTTGGCATTCTTCCCCATGACCGGGTCCTACAATTTGCTTCGCCGGGTTTCGATGCTTCCTTGTCTGAAATCTTTATGGCCCTTCTTTGCGGAGCAGCCGTGGTCATGATTCCGGATGCCGTGATACGCGACCCATACACATTTTTGCGGTTTATGGCGGATTACCGGGTAACAGTGGCCACCTTGCCACCGGCCTATCTGCATGTACTTCCCCGTGTGAATATGTCTCCCTTGCGAGTTCTGATCACTGCCGGCGAAGCCGCCATTACCGAGGATCTGATTTTTCACAGCCGCGCCAGAACAGTATTTAACGCTTATGGACCCACGGAAGCCTCTGTCTGCGCCGCCATCTACCGGTTAGATTCAAACGCTCTTGTAGCCGCCACAAGAGCGTCGGCTAATACGGAGGCCGGCGATATTCCCATTGGTCAGCCCCTGCCTGGCGCTCCTGTTTATCTTCTGGCTAAAGGATATTCTGGCGCTCTTGTATCGGCTATGGGATCAGAAGATAAACCGGCCATTCCCATTGGTGTTTCAGGAGAAATCTGTATTGCCGGCATCGGGCTGGCAAGAGGATATATGAACCGGCCAGATCTGACTGCAGAAAAATTTATTTCTCATCCATATCTACATAGCCAGCGTCTCTACCGATCCGGAGATATGGGAAAGTGGCGGGCGGACGGACAGCTTGTTTTCCTGGGCCGGATAGATGACCAGATCAAGATCCGCGGCTTCAGGATTGAACCCAATGAAATTGCATCAGTGCTCCGAAGCCACCCTCAGGTCAAAGATGCGGCTGTAATGAAATGGTCCCCGGATGGGAAAACCGATGAGCTGCTCGCCTTTGTTCAGTTCGTTATGGATACTGGCAGGCTGCTGCAAACAGTAGGGGCAGGCCTCAATGCCAGCCCCCCCCTGCAAAACTACTTGGCCGAGCGATTACCAAGGTATTGTCTGCCGGATAGAATCATCCCCGTGGATATGCTGCAGTTGACACCAAGCGGCAAAATTGACCGTCAAGCACTGCTTGCAGTCGCCGCAAAATCTGAAAGCCGGAAGCAATACCAGGTTGCTGCGCCATCCAATGATCTGGAAAAGATATTACTTGAGGCATTTAGCTCGGTTCTTGGTAAAAAAGAGCTGAACAAGGAGGCAGATTTTTTTGACTGGGGCGGCAATTCTCTCAAGGCCATCCGGCTGTCAACCCTTCTTTGTGAACAACTAAAACAGGAGATTCCAGTCAGAATGATTTTCCTGCACCCAACAGTTGCACAGCTTGCGGCCATGCTGCACAATGAGGAACAGGGTGCCGTTAAAGGCAATCAGATTGTCGCCCCTTGCCAGGAGATACATGGGCCTGGTCCTGAATCTGACAGCCAGTTGTTGGATGCGTCTTTTACACCGCCCCCATGGCCGCAATCCTGGCCAGATTCCCGTGCGATTTTCCTCACCGGCGCATCGGGTTTTCTGGGCGCATTTTTACTGGCCGAGCTTCTGGAGCAGACTAACGCCAAGCTGTATTGTCTGGTGCGTTGCAGTCGGCCTGAAGACGGTATGGCTCGTCTCATCTCCAAACTAAAGACCGTTGATCTTTGGCATCCCGAATACGAAAAGCGTATAGCGCCCATTCCGGGGGATTTGGCAAAGCCCTGGTTTGGGCTTGATCCTCGGGCGTTTTCCGAACTGGGCCAGCGTTTGGACATGATCTATCATAACGGCGCGCTCGTTGATTTTTTACAACCCTACCAACGGCTTCGTGCGGAAAATGTACTTGGAACACAAACGATTTTAAACCTGGCGACAATCGGCCCGGCCAAACGCTTGCATTTTGTATCCACGCTTTCTGTTTTTCCAAAACAGGGGCAAGGATTGACAACCGTTCACTCCCCCTCCCAGCGGGAGGGGGCCGGGGGGAGGGCAATTGGTTGGCATGACGGCATTTCCCCCCTCCCAACCTCCCCCCGCTGGGGGGAGGGGTCTGAACGCTTGCAAGGATTGAGTAACGAGGGACGAGATAAGGACGAAGGGCGAGTTAGTGGCGAAAAATCTTTCGCATCTAACGACACTGTATTTGATGCACGGATTGACGAACAGGACCCGCCTGCCCACTGGACAGGCCTTGAAACCGGTTATGACCAGAGCAAGTGGGCGGCTGAGAAACTGGTTCTGGCTGCCAGGGACAAAGGACTTGCTGTTACAATCTTTCGTCCTGGACGCATCACCGGCCATAGCCAGAGTGGCCTTAGCGACCCGCAAAGTCTGTTTGTAAGGTCATTGCGCGGGTATATAGAACTGAACATGGTTTCAGATCGCTACGCAGATGAAGACATGACTCCTGTTGATTTTGCGGCGAAAGCGCTGGTCGTGTTGTCCCTGAAACCCGATGCCATCGGCAAGATTTTTCATCTCATCAATCCGCATCCCATGCCTGCTCCGTTGATACTGAGCTGTTTGCAGCAGGCCGGATACAAGCTGGATATTGTTCCGGACAGCCAGTGGCGTGAGCGGATGGTGGCGAAGCTGGAAATGCAGCCGCACAACCCATTGTATCCATTTTTACCGCTCATCAAGGAATTGCCGGCTTCTTTGTCTGTACAGCGTTTTGGCTGCAGCAATACATTAAAATATCTGGCAGGAACAGGTGTTGTCTGCCCACCGGCGGATGCCGCTTTATTCCGGACTTACCTGAAATATATAACGGAGTAAGATATAATTATATCTTTCTTAAATTCGATCACCCCATATATGTACATGATACTTCCCCCTTTGGAAAAGGGGGATCGAGGGGGATTTTTCGGGTGGATAACCTCCTAAATCCCCTCTGGCCCCCCTTTTTCAAAGGGGGGAATCCTTTCGATTTTAGTTGTGATTGTTGATGAAATTTAAGAATGATACATATAATTCATAATTGTCATGGTAAACGGTCAAATGAAATTAAAATATTTTAGATTTATTCGCAAGGAAGCTGGCAAAATGTCGCTTAAAATCAGCGCCTTTGCCTCTATGGCCGGGTTGCTCCAGGGCATGGTCATGGTTATCATCAATGGCGCTGCTGAAAAATTCCCTGAAAAAAGCCTTAATTTTCGTTACCTGCTGATGTTTATCGTCTGTATCAGCGGCTTTATACTGGCTAAACGATATTCTCTGACAATGACAGCCAGCCTGATTCAACATATTGTCTTTAGCATCCGGCTGCGGTTTTTGGATAAAATCCGGAATACTGGGCTTATGGCCTTTGAAGATATTGGTAAATCCCAGATTTATACGGTTCTGGCGGAAAATACTGAAACCATTTTTGATGCATCCCGCCTGATTGCCAATGCTGGATCATCGGCGGTGATGCTGATTTTTTCTTTTTTATATATCGGGCATTTGTCCATTACCGCTTTTTTTCTGGCAGTTATTATCATAAGCGGCGGAGTTTCCATCTATCTCATTAATCAAAAAGCCACAGGTGAAGATCTGACAGAGTGCCTGAAAAAAGAAAATGAATTTTTTGATGGGGTTAATCACCTGCTGGATGGATTCAAAGAGATCAAAATGAATACGGCCAAAAGCCGGGATCTTTATGAAGGCCATATTCAGCAGATTTCCACGGAGGCCCGTGACATTAATATCCGCACAGAATATCGCTTTATTGACAATTATATTTTTGCACAGGCTTTTTTTTATATTCTTCTGGCAACCATCATTTTTTTGCTCCCGCAAATCACGGATCTGGGTTACGGAATCATCACCAACATTACGGCTGTGGTATTGTTCATGGTAGGACCTTTGGGCAACATCGTGGAAGCACTGCCCCTGGTCGCCAGGGCGGATGTGGCCATTACCAATATCGAAACCCTGGAAAAATCCCTGGATGCCGCAGATGAAGGTCACATCACAGGCTCGGTTGATTTCAGCAGGCCGCAGACAGGTTTTGATGCCATTTTTATGGAAAATATTGCCTTTTCTTATATGGATCCAGACCGACATAAAGTTTTTACCCTGGGTCCCATCGACCTGAGCATAAAGGCCGGCGAAGTGCTGTTCATTGTAGGGGGAAACGGGAGCGGCAAATCAACGCTTTTAAAAATTCTGGCTGGCCTGTATTATCCCCACAACGGAAGAATGCTACTGAATAATAAGGTGTTGGAGCCGGCCCATTATGCCCGCTACCGCAATCTGTTTTCCATAATTTTTACGGACTTCCATTTATTCGACCGGCTCTACGGCCTTGGGAAAATTGAAGCTCAAAAAGTATTTGAGCTGCTGGATATCATGGAGCTGTCTGATAAAACATCTTTTGTCGATGACAAATTTACTAACACCAAACTGTCCACCGGCCAGCGCAAACGATTGGCTTTGATTGCCTCCCATTTGGAGGACAAGCCCATTTTAATGTTTGATGAAGTGGCTGCTGACCAAGATCCGAAGTTTCGAAAGTATTTCTATGAGGTATTGCTCCAGGATCTGAAGCAGCGCGGAAAAACAGTGATTGCCGTTACTCACGATGACCGCTTTTTCCACGCAGCGGATCGGATTCTTAAAATGGAAGATGGTCAGATCGTTAACGGGTGAAGAATCCTGCTGTTAAAATATACTGCCAACTGTCACAATCTGCACTTTTGGACCCCCACCCCAACCCTCCCCCGCTGAGAGAGGGAGCATAAGGAAAGTGCAGATTATGCCCGTTTGCAGTATAAACATCTCACGGATATAAAAATAAATGGAACCACGAATGAAACGAATAGCCGTCACAAGAGCGTTTGAAGCAACTAAGCAATGGACGATAATTGGAGCGAAGCGCATCAATGAAGCCGCCCTGAAATGGACCCGGCGGAATCTACCCTATCTGCTGATAGCAGCGTTCGTAATCCTGTTTCTGCTGGCTTATCTGTTTAACAGCATCGTGGTTAACGTAATGCCGGGAGAAGCTGCGGTGTTGTATCGTCGTTTTTTCGGCGGTACCGTAATAACCAGGGTCTATGGAGAGGGGGTTCATCTGATCTGGCCATGGGATATTATGTATCGTTATAATCTCCGGGTTCAGCAGGTTCACCATGAAAATGAAGTTCTGACCAAAGATGGGCTCAAAGTCATAATTCAGTCTTCCATTATCTGCTATCCGGATTACGGGCTGCTGGGCATGCTGCATCAGCATGTAGGCCCTGACTACATCAATGCCATCGTTATTCCGGAAGTCGAATCCGTAATCCGGACTAATCTCGGCAAAATGAGCGCTGAAGAGCTTTATACAGCGCCCACATTCATCCTGGAATCCACCGTAAACCAGGCCATCGAAAAAGTTTCCCAGCGCTATGTACAGATTGATGATGTACTCATTAAAAAAATCACTTTACCGGAAAGCGTCAAACAAGCCATCGAGAATAAAGTGCAGGAAAAACACCTGGCCCTGGCTTATGAATTCAAGCTGCAACGGGAGAAGCAGGAAGCAGAGAGAAAGAGCATTGAAGCCACGGGGATCAAAAACTATAACGATCTGATCAACGCGTCCCTTACGCCAGAGATGCTTAAATGGAAGGGAATCATCGCCACCGAGAACATCGCCCTATCCCCCAATGCCAAGGTAGTGGTCATCGGAAACGGTGAAAACGGTTTGCCCGTTATTCTGGGAGCGGATAAATAGGAGGCTTTATTATAGATCATGCGCATTTTTATCCGGTTGTTCGCAGTTGTAATTATTGGAATGGCGGGGCTGTCTGGGTGCGATGACGGTGGCGCCTTGAAGCCTCCCGAAATAAGCCTGGAAAACAAAGAGCTGGGTAGCGGCCCCATTGTTATCGGCCTTCTCACATCCGTCACAAATCACGATTCCCTTCAGCGCGGAATGCAACTGGCCCTTGAGGAAATCAACGAGAGACCGACTTTTCAGAATCAGCCCATGCAGGTGCAGGTATATTTGGAGCCCAAATTTCCGAATAACGAAATGGGCATCGTTCAGAAGATTGCCAAACATCACAATACCATTGCTGTCATTAATGGTCTGACTTCGCGATATACATCCGCCACAGACAGAATCCTGATGACATCAAACATACTACACATACTGGTGGCCAATACTTCCACATCTGTTTCTCAAGCATCTCCCCTGTCATTTCGAATCATTTCCAACGACCGCATCGCATCCAAAAAAATTGTCGCAAACCTGGAACGGCGCTGGCGCAATATGGCCGTAATTAATGAACGTAGTGGGATGTTTGTTTCGCAAGCCAAGGCATTTACCGAATCCGCCGCGGAGTCCGACATTCACATCTCCCACTCCATATCCTATTTTTCATGGGAAAAGGATATTCGCCAGCTGCTCTGGAGTCTGAGAGAAAGCGCCAATAAAAATCAAAATTTGCTGGATGCGATTTATATTGCATGCAATGTTTCGGATAGTGTGTCCATCATTAATCAGATCAGGTCCATGAACATCCGCGTGCCGATTATTAGTTCCGTTGAGCTGGATGACATTGCACAATTGCAGGCAGCCGGGACAGCCGCAAATGGCGTGGTGATGGCCACTTATTTCAATCCGGACGCATCAGATCCGGCTGTGAAAGACTTTGTCAAACAATTTAAGGCAAAATATCCGAATAATCAGCCTGATATCTGGGCTGCCAGGGCATACGTCGCACTTTCAATGCTGGCCACAAGCATCGAAAGCGCCAAAACCGTCAATGTCTGGGAAGTCGCCTCAGAGCTGCTGCTGCCGGAAAAGTGGTACGGAGCAACGGGCGCCATTATCTTTGGTATTGGAGGAGACGTACAGAAACATGCACCAATGTATTTGAAACAGTATTGCAATGGTAAGTTCCATTTCCTTACAGAAGATCAACCCATACCGCTTTGTCCTCCCTGACAATGAAAAGCAACTCATCCGCGAAGTATTTTGAGTCCAGGGACTTGTAAACGGAGATACAAGCCGCATCCAGAAAGGAAAGAAAGATGAATCTCTTTGGCATCGAGTTACCACCTCGAAAGAAAACACTTACCGGGCTGGCACGGACCTGTGGCTGAGCGGCAAAAATCGGTCCGACGGCTCTGTCGGACGCACTTCATGGGTTCCCATCGCCCACTGATCCCAATCTTCTGGTAGGGTTTGAGTCCAGCGACGACGCTGCGGTTTATCGCCTCAGCTCTGAACTTGCAGTCATTTCAACAGTCGATTTCATTACACCGCCTGTGGATGATCCCATCTGGTTTGGACGCATCGCGGCCGCCAATTCACTGTCGGATGTTTATGCCATGGGAGGTCGCCCCATCACGGCTCTGAATCTGGTCATGTATCCCATGGAGAAACTTGGGTCCGATATGCTCAAGGAAATTCTTCGCGGTGGTTATGAAAAAATCACGGAGGCTGGCGCATCTCTGGCCGGCGGTCACTCTGTGGAAGACGAGGAACCCAAATACGGTTTGGCTGTAACCGGAATTGTATCACCAGACCGCATCCTGACCAACACAGCGGTTCGCCCAGGTGATGCCCTTATTCTTACCAAGCCTCTGGGGACGGGAGTCCTTTTCAATGCTCACCGGGCCAGGAAGCTGCCATGGTCGGAGTTGGAATCTATCCTGCCCGAAGTCGCCGCCCTCAATCACACTGCCCTTCAAGTGGCGCTGGCTTATGACGTTCATGGCTGCACGGACATTACCGGCTTTGGCATTTTGGGCCACTCGCTGGAGATGGCTCACGGCAGCAGCGTGCAAATTGATCTCGTTTATGCAGACCTGCCATTTTATGCCAATGCCGAAGACATGTATCGCAAAGGAGAAACCACGGGGAGCAACCAGGCCAATCGAAAACTCGTCGAAGTGCATCTGGAGGTAAAGGCCAATCTTTCATCCGCACAAAGAGAGCTTCTCTTCGACCCGCAGACATCAGGAGGTCTGCTTTTATCAGTTCCAACTGAGCAAGCGCAGCAATTGGTAAAGGCGCTGCGGGCTGCCGGCGTTATAAATGCCAAACTGGTGGGAATGGCTCTGGCGAGAATGGATATGGATGCTCAATGTGTGGGCTTAAGGGTTCTGTGATTGAATTTACAAGGAGGGGGTAATAAAATCACTTAGCCGGATTGGTTCCCTGAGCAAGTGCTTATGATAGTATCCATTTTATAACCTTGCAGTCAAACAGGCTGATCATACAAACAATATCGGATTTTTTTCATAATGAAAGGCAATTCACCCAAACCAGTTATTCCGCTTCCATTTCCGGTTTATTTATGGACATTCGTTGTTCTGGCCATAATGGGCCTTGCAGATGCGATTTACCTGTCGATATCCCATTATCGGGTTTATACCGATATCGGATATGCCAGCTTTTGCGCCATTTCAAAGGCCATCAACTGTGATACGGTCTCTCAGAGCCCATATTCAATCCTCTGGGGAGCGCCGGTTCCGGTTTGGGGGGTCTTTGGATATTTATGCGTTCTTGTTCTCCTGCCTTTTGCCGGATCCAAAGAAGCTGGAAAAGAGCGTATTTGGTCTTTTCTGTTCTGGATATTTCTGGGGTTCAGCCTTTACAGCCTTGCACTGGGGCTGATTTCAGCCTTGTATATTCACAGCTATTGCATGATGTGTATAGTTAGTTACGCCATTAATTTTCTGCTGCTGTTCTACGCGTGGCTGATTCGAAGGCGATTCGGCAATAACAGACTTATAGCAGATTTGTTTCTGGATGTTCGATTCCTGTGGCATAAAAAAAGACCCTGGATCATGTTGTTGACGCTGGTATTTGGGGCGGTTTTTCTTGCCATGATTACCAAATTTCCTGCCTATTGGAATTTGGCTCCTCCCCCGCCTTCAGAATCCATATCCACCGGTGTCACAGAAGATGGACACCCATGGATTGGGGCAATCGCGCCGGTTATTGAAATTACGGAATTCACCGATTATCAATGCTTTCAATGCAAAAAAATGCATTTTTTCCTTCGCAGGCTAATTGATA
>CAIMCT010000396.1 GCA_903839535.1 uncultured Desulfobacteraceae bacterium | reverse complement strand
CTTCGAGGTCTGCCGCCGTTTGAAGGATGATCCGGCCACACAGGATATCCCGATCATCTTTATCACCGCCCTTAACGAGACAATGTACAAGATCAAGGGGTTTTCCTTAGGCGCTGTGGATTACGTTTCAAAGCCGTTCCAGCTTGAGGAGGTTCGTGCGCGCGTGAATGCGCATCTGGAACTCCGCCGCCAGAAACAAGAGATCATGCGCAAGAACGAAGAGATTCAAGGCATGGCCAGAACACTCGAAGAGAAAGTGATTGCCAGAACAGAGCAGCTCTCGGCTGCGATCTGCCAACTTACCGCAGAAATAATCGAGCGCAAAAAAGCGGTTCACGCCGCCGAGGTTGCCGACCGTATCAAGATTGAGTTCCTGGCCAATATGAGCCATGAAGTCAGAACCCCGATGAACGGGGTAATCGGCATGATCGGTCTGCTGCTGGATACCGAACTTGACGATGAGCAGCGTCGCTACGCCGAAATCGTGCGATCCAGCGGCGAATCGCTATTCGGCTTGATCAACAACATCTTCGACTACTCCAGGATCGAGGCGAAGAAACTCAATTTGGAGATGCTGGATTTTGATCTGTCGAGCCTGCTGGACGACTTCGCCGCCATGATGGCCGTACATGCTAATGAGAAGGGGTTGGAGCTGCTCTGCTCCGCCGATCCGAATGTACCCACACTGCTGCGCGGTGACCCTGGCCGTTTGCGCCAGATACTCACCAATTTGGTGGGCAACGCCTTTAAATTCACCAATGCCGGCCAAGTGGCGATCAGCGTTTCCCTGGAAGACAAAGGCGATGAGGGTGTAAAAAGGGATGACAAGGAAAGCGTCCTGTTGCGATTCTCTGTGCGCGACACGGGCATCGGCATCCCGGCGGACAAGATATGTCTGCTCTTCAACAAGTTCAGCCAGGTGGACTCCTCTATCACACGGCAATATGACGGTGCCGGGCTGGGCTTGGCAATCTCCAAACAACTGGCGGAGATGATGGGCGGTGAGACAGGTGTAAGCTGCGAGCAAGGCAATGGCTCGGTGTTCTGGTTCACCGCTCGCTTTGCCAAGCAACCCGCGGAAGTCTATGCGGAAAGTTTATCGCCCGCAATCCTGCGCAACGTGCATGTCCTGATAGTGGACAGTAGCGCCAGCGACCGCAAATTTTTAACTACCGAGATGGCCTCATGGGGCATGCGCCCGACAGAGGCGCAGAACGGCCCAGATGCCCTCCAGGCACTCTACCAGGCGCTGAATAGAAATGACCCCATCCGCATTGTCATGATCGACATGCAGATACCGGGCATGTCCAGCGAGATACTGGGCCGGGTCATCCAGTCTGACAAGCGCATGGTCAACACCCAGACTATTATGCTAACTTCTTCCTTAGTAACACGAGGCGATGCCCGGCGCTTCCAGGATATCGGTTTCGCAACATACTTAACCAAGCCGATACAGCGCCAGAAATTAAAAGAAGTGCTGTCCCTGGCGCTCGATAGCGATGTCTGAATGCAGGCATGAATGGGACTACAATGGAAATGATACTTCCCCCTTTGGAAAAGGGGGACCGAGGGGGATTTTTCAGGTCGATAGCCTCCTAAATCCCCCCTGGCCCCCCTTTTTCAAAGGGGGGAATCCTTTCGATTTTAGATTGTTCGATGAAATTTAAGAATGATACGTTTTTTTGTTTCGTTTGTACTCGTGGCTAACCTGGAAGTTCCGGGTTTTATTTGGATGTCTTCATTAATCATTTATTGAAAAGGAGTGACTCGATGAAAAAGACGTTGATTACGATGTTGTTGTTGGGCATGCTGGCTGCACCGGTGTTTGCTGCAGAAACAATCAAGATCGCCATTACCGGCCCATTCACTGGCGGCTCTGCGCCGATGGGAGCCTCCATGCGCGATGGAGCAAAACTGGCGATAGCCGAGATCAATGCCGGCGGCGGAGTCAGTGTAGGCGACAAGAAAATGCAATTTGAAGTGATTGAAAGGGATGATGAGGCCAAGAATGACCGTGGCGCGCTGATCGCCCAGGAGTTGGCTTCCATGAGCGATCTTTCCGGAGTGATCGGTTCGGTTAATACCGGCGTTGTTCTTGCCGGGGACAAGCATTTTCAGGAAAAAGGTATTACCAAAATCATTACCCCTGCAGCAGGTTCCGCTTCCATGACCCAGTGGAGCAAGGCGGGTGTGCCGGATCTGTCGATTTTTCGCTTTGCCGCTCATGATGGTATTCAGTCCGAAATGGTGGTGGAAGAAGCGATCAACCGAAAATTCACCAAAGTGGCGATTATGTACGATGCCACCAACTATGGCGTGTCCGGCCGAGACGATATGCTGGATCAAATCAAAAAACAGGGAAACAAACTGGAAGTGGTTGCCTCCGAAAAATTCAACATCGGCGACAAGGACATGACTGCCCAATTGTTGCGGGCCAAATCCGCCGGTGCTCAGGCCATATTGATATGGGGCATTGGCCCGGAGTTGGCTGCATTTGCAAACGGCATGGCGAAAATGGAAATGAAGATGCCGCTTATCGGCGGCTGGACACTTTCCATGTCCAACTTCATTGATAACGCGACCAAGAACGGCAACGGCACACTGATGCCGCAGACCTTTATTGAGGAACCCATTACGCCCAAAGTCAAGAGTTTCATTGATGGTTATCACAAGGCTTATAACGTTACTCGTATTGCATCCCCGGTATCTGCTGCGCAAGGGTATGATGCTGTTTTCATTTTTGCGGCAGCGGTAAAACAGGCTCAAAGCCTGGACACCCGAAAGATCAAGGAAGCACTTGAAGATTTACGCGACCCGGTGGAGGGTGTGATCACCACATGGAAGCATCCTTTCAGCAAGTGGGATCCGGCCAATGAGCAGACTCATGAAGCCTTTCGCCGCGAGCAGGTTGTAATGGGCATGGTCCAGGACGGACGTGTCGTTTTCGGCAATGATTCCGACCGTCAGCGTCTTATCAAAAACGCATCCAAATAAGGATTAAAAGGCAGGAAAGAAGGGTGCAGGGATACGACACATTGGTCGCCCTGCACCCTGTTTCTGATACCTTCAGGAAAATCGCACTATGGATTTCATCATCATTGCCCAGATGGTCGTAAGCGGAGCCTTGATGGGCCTGGTTTACGCCCTTATCGCCTATGGCTTTCAGCTTACTTTCTCAACCAGTAAAAGCATCAATTTTGGTCAAGGCGAGCTGGTGATGCTTTCTGCGTTCTTCAGCCTGACATTACTCGATTGGGGCGCGCCTTTCTGGTTGATGGTGCCCGGCGGGTTGCTTTTCGGAGTGGTCCTTGGTCTGGCGGTTGAACGTGCAGGGCTGCGCCTGGCTCTGGAACAAAAGAGCGAGGGCTGGATTCTCCTTACCATTATCATTGGCCTGCTGGGTTTTTCCGCTGCCGAGAATATCTGGGGCCGCGATGATCGCCCGTTTCCTACACCCATTTCATCCGATGCCATGCAGTTTTTTGGTGTCAGTATTACGCCGCTGGAGATTTCGGTGGCTATCGGTGTATTTTCCCTGATGGGCCTGATTGAGCTGTTCAAACGAAAGACCCTTCTGGGCAAGGCTTTTGAAGCAGTATCAGCGGACCGCGACGCAGCGGAATTGATGGGAATTTCAGCCACCCGCACCGTCATGCTCTCTTATGGCTTGTCCGGACTGGTGGCGGCAATGGCGGGCATTCTCGTCTCACCGATTACCACTGTCGGCCCTACCATGGCATCAGCCCTGATACTGAAGGCTTTTTCAGTGGCGGTTGTAGCCGGTCTTGATTCCGGCTTCGGGGTTGTTGTAGTCGGTATTTTTTTAGGTGCGCTGGAAAGTTTGACCAGTTTCTATCTTGGCAGCGGCTGGCGTGAAGCGCCTGGGTTGATTCTGCTGATTCTTGCGCTGGCCGTGCGTCCTAACGGCGTATTCGGCAAAGCAACTATTCGCAAAGTTTGAGGGATTTTTACGAAATCATTTAGATTGGTACCTGGCGGATCATGTTAAAACGACTGTTACTTATTCGTGGTGCGGAAATTGTTGTGCTTGTGCTGCTTGCCGCCATTCCTCTGATGGTAAGCAATTCCTATGTACTCGGGTTGCTGACCCTGCTGGCCATCTACGGAATTCTGCTGATTGGGCTGGATGTTACAGTGGGCTATCTGGGTCAGGTGAATCTTGCCCATGCCGCTTTCCTTGGACTTGGCGCTTATGCTGCCGGTCTTAGTGTTTCGCTGCTGGGGTTTGGCATGTTGAGCGCACTTGCCGTTAGCATGTTGGTGGGCCTGATTCTTGGTGGTCTCCTTGCTTTTCCGGCGCTGCGTCTGGAAGGTCCCCAATTTGCTCTTGCGACCTTGAGTTTCTCGGCTCTTAGTACGACCGTTCTGAACGAATGGGAAGGACTGACCGGCGGTGCGCAGGGCCTGCATGTCAGTCGCCCCATATTCTGGGGACACTCGGTGAATGCCCAGGGGTTTTACTGGCTGTGCCTGATTTTTCTGGCCTTGGTCTGGCTGGCGATGCGCAATCTGCTTTCTTCGCAGTGGGGACGTGCTTTTGAAGCCCTGCGCGACAGCCCGATCGCAACCGATGCAATGGGTGTGGGCACCTATCGTCACAAAGTGGCGGGCTTTGCAATGGGTTCGGCGCTGGGCAGTTTGGCGGGCGGGCTCTATGCTTTCAATTTCCAATATTTACAGCCTCAAAGCTTTGTTTATGAACTCATGGTCATTCTGCTGCTGGGGGTGGTTTTGGGTGGCCGTAAGAGTTTATGGGGTGCTTTTTTTGGCGCTTCCCTGGTTGCTCTGCTACCCAATTTGCTGTCTAACCGGCTGCTATTCGAAGTTATTTCCGCGCTCGGCTTGCTGGCGGCCCTGCTGGCGGGAGTACGCGGTCTGATGAAAAAGACCACCCAGCCATTTCAGGCGATTGCGCCGATTCTCGCCATGGGTTTGCTTGTGGTGGGGAGTATGTTTGTGAAAAATACCGAGGATTGGCGCAAGGCTATTTTCGCCCTGATGCTGTTCTCTGTTGTAGTTGGTTTGCCTGAAGGTCTGATGGGATTCGCCGCTCGTTTTCTAACACAACTATTCCGCATTGATCCGCCGTCGCTGCCTCCTGCGGCTATTCTGGATACGGTGCTTCCAGCAAAGTCGCCGGATGGCGGACCTCTCCTTGAGCTGCATGACTTGAAGCGCTATTTTGGCGGTGTCAAAGCTGTTGACGGAGTTTCCATAACGGTGCATTCCGGTCATATCCACGGATTAATTGGTCCCAACGGGTCCGGCAAGAGTACTGCAGTGAATGTCATTTCCGGACTTTACGCCCCATCAGCGGGAGAAATGCTGCTGCATGGCAAGGCATTGCCCAGTGGCATGTTCAATGTGGCTCGCACAGGTATTTCGCGTACATTCCAGAATCTGCAGCTCTTCAGCGAATTGTCCGCCCTTGACAATGTGATGGTTGCAATGAAAGGGGTTTACTGCGCCCCATTGCCGCTGGTGCTGATGGGGCTGGCCAGGGGAGAGGAAAAGCGCGCCCAATCTGATGCGCTGGCCTTGCTGGAACTGGTCAGGCTCAAGCATCATGCGCGCATCAGCGCCAAGGACTTGACCTACGGGGACCAGCGTTTTCTGGAAATAGCAAGGGCCTTGGCGCGCAAACCAGAGCTTCTGATTCTGGACGAACCTGCCGCTGGCTTGGCTCTTCCCGATGTACACAAATTGGTGGAAATGATCTGGCGCATTCACGAGCGTGGTGTCACCATCATTCTTATCGAGCATCACATGGATGTGGTAAGCGAATTATGCGATGTGGTAACGGTGCTGGATGGCGGCAGGGTTATCGCGGAAGGCTCCGCTGAAGAAGTAAAGCGTGATCCCAGGGTGATCAAGGCTTATCTGGGGACTGTGGATGAAGCAACCTCTGCTAAAATTACGAATTAGAAATCAGCTGTCAGCTATACTGCGAACGGGCATAATCTGCGCTTTTCATAAACTCCCTCTCCCAGCGGGGGAGGGTTGGGGTGGGGGATCAAAAACGTAAAATTATGCCCGTTCGCAGTATATCAAGTATTGGGAATTGGGAATTAAATATAATTCATAATTCGTAGTTCGTAGTTCGTAGTTCGTAGTTCATAATTCATAATTATACGAAAGATACAAAGATGTTAGTCGTAGAAAATCTATACGCAGGCTATGGTGCCAGCAAGGTGCTGACGGGTGCTTCCCTGGAAGTGGCGCAGGGCAGGATAGTAGCTCTGATCGGTGCTAACGGAGCGGGTAAAACCACCACCATGCGCGCCATATCGGGGATGCTGAAGCCGGACAAGGGACGTGTTCTGCTTGACGGAAAGCCGGTACAGGGTCAGGATGCCTCTCGGATTGCCAGGCTGGGCCTTGCACATGCGCCGGAAGGGCGCAAGGTTTTCGGACCATTGTCAACCGAAGACAACCTGTTGCTTGGAGCCTATAGCCGACTTCCGCTTTTTTTCGGCTTTCGCGCCAGATCCATCCATGATCTTGAAAGGGTTTATGATCTGTTTCCACTCCTTCGGGAACGACGGCTTCAAGCGGCAGGAACGTTGTCCGGAGGCGAGCAGCAGATGCTTGCCATCGGTCGGGCTCTCATGGCTAATCCTAAGGTCATGCTGCTGGATGAGCCATCCATGGGTCTCGCACCGGTTATAGTGCAGGAAGTCTTTAACACCATTCGCCGCCTGAAGGCGGATGGGATCACCCTGCTGCTGGTGGAGCAATTCGCCAAAAGCGCATTAGAAGTGTCGGACTATGCTTATGTGATGGAACGTGGCCGTATCGTCGCTGAAGGCGCGCCCGCCGAACTGCTCAAGGACAAGCGGGTTCTTGCGGCCTATCTTGGGTGATGCAGGAGCCTTAATCAATCCCAACAACCACTTGAAAGGAAAAACATTATGCTGACATCTCGCCAACCTTTTAGATTGGGCGATACACTTCGCCGTAGTCTGACATCTTCACTGCTTGCTCTCTGTATGCTCTTTGTATCCTCTCAGTTTGCAATATCTGCGGAGTACGAACAGCCCAGCGAATTCATCGCCGAAACCATCCTCAAACCTGAGCAGCTAAGGGGGCCGTATCACACGGTTGATGATCGGGTGCAATATGACGGCCTGTTCTATCGTTACACGGTGAACTCTCCCTATGGTGCTTTTCAGGCGAACTCGACTGTGGCCCTGAATATATTGATCCACGAGCTGGGTGCCATTGCGGCCATGAAGACGGTTAGCACCGAAGATACTGCGGTGAAATCAATCGAGCAAAGCGGAGTGAAGACTGTCACCGGCATTAAAAACCTGTTCACCAGCCCGGGATCCACTCTGGAGGGCGCGGCTGAAGGTGTTGGCGATCTGTTCAACCGCACCAGGGAAACAGTTGGCAGAAGAGAGACAACCGAAACCGAGGATAGCAAATTCGCCCAGGTCGTTGGTTTCACTAAATCAAAGGGACAAATCGCAACGAAGTTCGGAGTCAGTATCTACTCCAGAAACCAGGTGCTGCAGGGGGAACTTGACAGGCTTGGCATGGCCGATTATCTCGGTGGAATCAGTGTTGGGTTAGCGACCAGCGTCATTCCAGGGGTGGGTGGACTGGTGCTAACAACCTCTGGCACGGCCCGTCTTCTCAATGAAGTCATCAATAATACGCCGCCATCCAAACTCTGGGTGCAGAACAAGAACAAACTGCTGGGTATGGGGTTTGATTCTGATACAGTGGAACTTTTTCTTAACAACCCCGTCTTTTCTCCAGCTCTGGAGACGGTCCTGGTCTCCGCTCTCGATTCGATGAAAGGCGCGGGCAATAGGGGAATTTTTATCAAGCTCGGCCTGCAGGCCAGCAACCCTGACATGGCCGGATTTATCACCGAAATAGCAGTACTCTCAGCCGGGTATCATAAGAATATCGCACCGTTAAAGAGTTTCGTCCCTATGGCCCGTCTCGCCAGTGGTATCAAGAAAGATGGAACCACTGTTATTCTGCTGTCAACGGATCACCTCATCTGGAGCGAGCGCATAGCTAATGTGGTGGAAGACCTGATAGCCGCCAAACAGGGCAGAGGTGCCCGATTTGAGCTATGGACATTGGGTACTCTTAGTAACCAGGCGCGATCCGCATTGCAGGAAAAAGGCTGGAAGACATATGAGAACGCCCTTGGCAGACTCGTTCCTGTCCAGTAATAAATTCCACAAACCCAGGGTAGCGGCGTTGCTGTAACCTTGGGTTATGGGGCGGAATCCCGTTGGAATTCAATAAAACAGTGAACTATAGAAAGTGTCAACCGGAACATGAAGTTTCCTATTGACAATAGTTAACTTCGAGGTTAATAATATTGACTTTGAGTCGTGAAAAAATTGCTGTGGGTAAAAAATTCTCCGTTTGGGAAATCGTAATTAACCAGACATCAGAATTTCAAAAATTATACATGACACTTGCGCAAAATGAAAGACGCATCCTGATTGCTAAAATTAAATCAATCGCAGAAAATGGGCCAATGAAAAATAACGAAAAATTCAGGCATGAGGGGGATCAGATTTTTTCGATCAAACAAAACCAGATCAGAGTTTATTGTTTTTTTGATCAGTATAAAATGATTGTTTTAACACACGGATTCATAAAAAAAAGCAGAAAAGCCGACCCGAAACAGTTAACTAAGGCTATAAAAATCAGAGATGAATACAATGCGGTAAATTGGGCGATAGTTTCAAATTCGTCCAACTGCGAAAATGGGGGATGATGCTATGGAAACATACGGATGGTTTAAGGACGAATTCGAAAAAGCCGAAGATACTTTCGATTTCAAACTGGAAAGTCTGGAAATTCTTTTGATCGAAAGGCTTATTGCACGAATGGAGGAATGCGGGATCAGTCGATCTGACCTGGCCGGAAGAATGAACACCAGCAAAGCCTATATTTCAAAGCTTTTTAATAATGGATCCAATATGACACTGAAGAGCATGCTTGTTTTGGCTGAGGCAGTTGATTGCTCTCTGTCGATCGAGTTGGTTGAAAAGGCCACAAACTATCGAACAGAGAGTTATTTTCCGTATCGAAAAAAAGAATATCCTCAAACATCTGATGATTATATACTTGAGACCGGATAAATTTATGAGTTTCATATTCTAATTTCACAAATTATCACCCCATATATAAAAATGATACTTTCCCCTTTGGAAAAGGGGGATCGAGGGGGATTTTTCAGGTGGATAGCCTCCAAAATCCCCCCTGGCCCCCCTTTTTCAAAAAAGGGGGGGAATCCTTTCAATTTTAGTATTTTAGATTAGCGGGCACAAGAGCGTTCGATGAAATTTAAGAATGATACCTTTTTTGTTTATCTATTAGAATTTAAATAAAAATTTTCATAATGAGAATTGCTGAATAAGGAGACAATCACCCATGAGCAGAATATTGCAGGAATACGAAAAACGACTGACTACCGCCGAACAGTCGGTCAAAGACATTCAAAGCGGATCGAAACTGGGTTTCGGCATTGCAATCGCACAGCCGCCGGCATTGCTGGCCGCCATTGCCGGACGCCTGCGGTCGGGGGAGTTGAACGATCTGACCATTTACTACAAACTGGCCATGAAGCATGCGGGGGAAACGGTTCTGGCCGATGATGTCCTGCATGCGGTGCATCCTTGCCCGCTGTTTCTGACCGAAGTTGATCGCCGGATTATCAAGCATCAAAAGGAAACCGGCAACAAAATCCTCAGCTATGTGCCAGCCTATTTCTACCAGATGCCGCGGCTGTTCACCGAGTTCATTCGGCTCGACACCTTCGTGATCACCGTATCCCCCATGGACAAATTCGGTTATTTCAGTCTGGGAACCAACAACGACTATGCCTCCACTGCCATCCGTACGGCACAGAATGTGATTGTCGAGGTGAACCAAAACATGCCGCGGGTCTTCGGCGAATCCCTGGTACATGTCACCGAAGTGTCGAAAATCGTCGAGAATCATGTGCCGTTGCTCGAAAGTGTCGCCAGACCTCCCGAACCCGAGGATGACGCCATCGGCAAAACTGTGTCGGAGATGATTCCAGATGGGGCCACCATTCAACTGGGAATCGGCGGCATTCCCAACGCCGTGTGCCGCTATCTGGTCCACCACAAGGACATCGGCATCCATACGGAGCTATTGACGCCGGGAATGGCTTCCTTGATCGAATCGGGCGTGGCCAATGGCCGAAAGAAAACCCTGCATCGCTGGAAACACGTTTTTACGGTAGCAATGGGCGACCGTTATCTGTATGATATCATGAACGACAATCCATCCATCGAAAGCTATCCCGCATCTTACGTCAATAACCCTTCTGTGATCGCTCAGAATGCCAACATGATATCCGTCAACTCGGCCATTGAAATCGATCTTTACGGCCAAGTCAGCGCCGAGTCCATCGACTGGCATGAATTCAGCGGCACCGGCGGAGCTCTCGATTTCATGCGGGGCGCCTTCGATTCACCTGGCGGCAAATCCATTCTGGCGCTCTATTCCACCGCCAAGAAAGGAACCGTTTCACGGATCGTGCCCCGTCTGACCAGTTTGGTGACCGATCCGCGTATGGATACCGAATACGTGGTGACCGAATACGGCACGATCAATCTGAAGGGGCTGTCCACCAGGGAACGGGCTCTGGGACTTATCGGCATCGCGCACCCACAATTCCAGGATCAATTGATTCAAGAAGCAAGAAAAGCGACATTAATATAAAATTCTAAATAACCCCTCATGAATCATCCATGGGTTCACATCCAGGCTATGAAATTGGAATTCCTCGGCTATTTACTGACAACTGATTACTTACAACTTATTTTCACGATAAAAGGAGAAATATATGGCACTGGTCGAACAGGAAATCAAAGAAGCTATCGGCATTATCACGCTGAACAATTCACAGAAACGAAACTGCCTCAGTGAACCGCTGGTGGAGGGCTTGATTCAAAGCCTCGATGCATTTCGGGAAAGCAAGGTTCCGGTGGTGATTTTGCGTGCAGCGGAAGACTGCAAGGTTTGGTCTGCGGGGCATGATGTCAAGGAATTGCCGCGCTCGCTCCGGGATCCCCTCGGTTATTTTGATCCGCTGGAAAGAGTGCTTAGGGCGGTTCAGGAATATCCGGGACCGGTGATTGCCATGGTACACGGCGGGGTGTGGGGAGGGGCCTGCGATCTGGTGATGTGCTGTGATATGGTGGTCGGCGACGAGACAGCGACATTCGCCATCACGCCCGCCAAACTGGGGTTGCCCTACAATGTTTCCGGGATTCTTCATTTCATCAACCGGGTGGGATTGAACATCGCCAAGGAGATGTTTTTCGCTGCTGAGCCTATCCCAGCGGAACGGGCTGAGCGGGTCGGCATTTTGAATCATCGGGTGTCCGCCGATGAGCTACTGCCTTTTACCATGGGACTGGCAAAGACTATTGCCTCGCGCTCGGCGCTGTCTGTCTCGGTCATCAAGGAACAGTTCCGGATACTGTCCGGTTCCCGCCCGCTTTCTCCGGAGGTGTTCGAGCACATTCAGGGGCTGCGCCGACGGGTTTATGACAGTCACGACTATCAGGAAGGGATCACCTCTTTTCTCGAAAAGCGTTCACCGGTTTTTACAGGAAACTGAAAGAGGTGAACATCATCAGCATTATCCGGTTAGGTTTTTGCTATTACCGCAAATCACGGTTGGATTCTGCCAACCATCTGATTTTATTTTAAGCAATTTTCAAACAGGAGCTTCACTGTTGAGAAAATATCTCCAGATTCAGCTTTCAGGTAGCGCGCCGTCATTCGACAATATTCCGGATCAATCTCAACACCAACGCTATTTCGCCCTGTTCGAAGCGCCGCAACCATTGTAGTTCCTGATCCGCAAAAGGGGTCTAATACGGTATCATCAGTGAAGGAGAACATGCGAACAAGACGTGTGGCAAGTTCCAATGGGAACGGGGCGGGATGACACTTCGTAGAAGCACCCGTGATGTTCCATATCTGTTGGAACCATCGGTTAAAGTCTTCTTTGGCGATTCGGCTTCCCTCTCGCTGAGTATTTGTCGGCTTCCTGTACCCACCCGGCTTCCGCTGCATCAGTATGAATTCAATATCATTCTTTATGATCGCATTCGGCTCGTAGGGCTTTCCAAGAAACTTGGACCCATTCTCGATCTCCTAGGAGGCATTAGCGATTTTGTGCCAAAGGATCGGGTTCAGGTTGTCGAATCCGATGCGCCTGCAAATGACGCAGATATCGGCATGCAGAGGAAAAACCAGATGACGTCCGAAATCGCGCCTCGCAACGCAGACATCCCCGACGACGCACACCAGACGGCCACCTGGAACAAGGACTCGGTAGGCATGCCGCCAGACCTTCTCCAACTCAAAAAGGAATGCTTCGTAGTCTTGGATATGACCGAGTTGGTCAGGGTTTTCATTATACCGCTTGAGTTTCCAGTAGGGGGGGGAGGTTAAGACAAGGTGAACCGAGGCATCACTGATAAAGGAGAGGTTCCGCGAATCACCGTTGATCAGTCTGTGGACTGTTGTTCCCATGTGGCTATACAAACGCCGACAAATGCGCCACAAGGACTCTGGCGAAGCGTTCAATAGAGAGATCAACTGCCGGTTCCGTAAAGCATCCCAGGATTCCACCATCAGCAGTTGATGTAGTAAAGGCTGCCGCCGTGTAGTGTCGCTCAAGCACGAGCTTTCGGCAGAAAAGTTCATACCGTCGCAGATACGAAGCCCCCAAGAATTCAGGGAACACCTTGAAGTGAGGCTCTTTCACCTTGATTGGTCGGCTGGATGCATTACAGTCTTCCAGCATGAAGAAGTAACCCAGAAATGGCTGCGGGCTCGCCAGATAGGCGCGTTCTCGATATGCAGTCCATAAATCGAGTGCACTTCCCATCGCCTCTTCGGTTCGATTGTTGAAGTTGTTGCCGAAAGACGGCCCGACTTGTGACTTTGCCTCAATGGCAACGAGAAGCATATCATCACGAACAACAAGCAGGTCCCATTCTTTGGTGGGACGAAAGAATCCCGGAAGCTCGACCGCCTTCTTTTTGAACACATACCGCACAGGAATACCGGAATCCGTGATGAGATCAATGAAACCATCCATCTGCGCACCGCCGGTCACTGCGCTGCGCAGACCCTGATCAGCTTTTCCGGTCCGATTCTGCTTGTCCCTCTGTCCTTCCCGCGTTTTCCAGTAATGGGACAAAGCTCTGCCGATGCGTTCAGGCAAATATCTCAATATGTCGTTATGTTTCATGGATATAGCGTATCATACACCTGATTCTCTTTCAAGTATCAAAAGTCAACAGTCAAATACGAGCGAAATTACTTCGTCCGGTAGATCGCTAAATGATTGTATCGGCAGCTTTAATCGTAATGAAAAACACGAATAAGACAACAGCAAGATTCCTAATATGCGATTAGAATGACAAACCCTTAATAGTCATTTCGGGGGCGGCATCCGAGGAATCAAGTTTTTTCTTTTTCAGCCGGGGTCTGACCAAGCTATCAGATTGAAATTAGTGGCTGTCCCCAATTACCCCATTATCCATCTCTAAAGTTAAGTCATTGACGATGGGGAGATAGACTATCAGCGAAAAAGCTGATTATGCGTTCCGATCCGTGCCAGGCAGAGTGTCTCGTTCTCTATCTTATAGATGACCAGCATATCCCCGCCAATGTGAAATTCACGATACTGTCCCCATTTTCCTTCCAGCGAATGATCATGTGCCTCTGGCGGCAAGGGCTTTTCCTGCAGCAACAGGGCGATATACTGCACTAATTTGGCAAAATGGTTGTCCGAAATCGATATTTTGGCAAAATCCTTGAGAAACTGTTTATGTCTTTTGACGGCGGACATTGCTTAACTCCGAAAGAATATCTTCAAACGAAACTGCAT
>CAIMCT010000395.1 GCA_903839535.1 uncultured Desulfobacteraceae bacterium | reverse complement strand
GCCATGATTTCAGGTTGTCCGGAGATAAAGAGCAAGTCGAAGAGATATGCATTGGAATCTTCGGTTTTTTCAAAGAAGTAACGCAGCATGGATAAATTGAGGGTCTTGCCAAAACGTCTGGGTCTTGGCAATAACAAAACATCAGCTCCGGATTCCCAGACTTTTTGAATCAGCAGACTTTTATCCACATAGTAACGCTCTTCTTCTCTCAATTTTTTAAAATCAGACACTCCAATCGGAAGTTTTCTTTTGCGATGTCCATTAGTATCTTTTTTATCCATTATTATTCACCTGCTCATGCGGTGGTAGTTATGAATCTTAACTACTGAGTCAATTGCAAAACTATCCAACATGATATGAAAATCGAAGAAAATCAGAGAAAACACAAGAAACAAATGGGGTTTTGCAATTACCTCTACTGTAAACCATTTTTTTATCACCAAAATTTATTCACCGCAAAGGCGCAAAGAAAATATTCAATGGAATAGATTGTCTTCTTTGCGGTGAATTGAAACCTGTCCCTTCCAAACAGGAGGCTGTGAGCTACCTCCACCTAATGCCTGATATCAGCCTCCTAATATGAAAACAGCGGAGTCTGAAGCGTTCCGGTGATCTGGAACGGCAAGGATACCTTTTGGCCGCCGCCATCAGTTTTCTGATTGAGGATACTTCCCCCCAGAAAACTGGCCTTCAGGCGGGTCAGAGTCTCCGGTTTCGGATGTACAACGCCAGTGATATGGAGTTTACTGTTTTCGAATGGCGTTTTCAACTGAATCGAACCGCTTAGACTTGCATCCAGTTGAACACCTTCCGCTATAAAGGTGATGATATCCAGCTTTTCACCCTGCCAACTGATATCAGCCTGAATCTGCTTGAACTGAAAGCTGCTGATCACCGGAAGCGGAAGCTCCATGCGGATTTCTTCAAGTATCAGGCTGGCAGACAGGGGGTGCTGGTTTATGTCTTGAAACAGGGAAACGTTCTTGTAGCCGACAAAAGAGCGTAGGCTAATTTTTGGCAGAAAGCGAATTTGATCCGCCTGAACTACAGACTTGTTCTGCAACGACACGGCAATGTTCCCCATTTTGAGACCCGGCGGCAGAGACAACCCCAACCGGCCAATCGAGAGCATGGCATCAGGCGCAATCTGGCTGATACCGCATTGAACATACCGAATGAGTTCATCGGATGGGAAAAGAAAAACTCCCCAGATTCCGGTCAACACCAGAAAATAGCCGGCATAAACTGCAATTTTTCGAATTCTAGGGCGCAATGGTTTCCACCCAGAGGATTGCGTCAATCCCTTCAGCAGACTGTTCTGTCTTGGCAAATCCGGTCTTGGCGATAGAAGCCTTTCTAACCCTTACCAGACTGTCAGTTGTTTCAATGACATGGAGAAAGGCGGAGAGCTGATGCAGGGAAATGGACTGAAGTTTCATCTCCACCTGCAAGACCTTGAAATCGCTGCTCTGAAGATCGCTCACGGAAGGCTTCATGTACGCGATATGTTTTTTGACTCCGGTGGCTCCTGCCGAATGATCCAGATATGAAAACAGCGTAAATCCTTTTTCCCTGAGCGCTAAGCGACCGCGGATTTTTTCAACATTTTGTTTCAACATTGCATGGACATTCTGAAGTCCCTGAATCTCTTCGAGTTCAAGCGTCTTTGTGAGTATGGCCTGATCCAGCATTTCCCTGTGCCGGATGAATGGAAAAACACCCCACTCCGCAACGATTAGAACGCCAATCAGCAGCAGTACTGAACAGACTGCAATCCTTTCCCGGTAATTTAATTGAACTGGCAGTCTCATATCGTGATATTCAGGTGAAATTGAATGCGGCTTCCCGTATTTTCCAGATTGGCGGACACAATCGTAACAAGGGAAAATCCGCCGTTCGGGCCTTCCAGCCTGCGTTTGATTTCTTCTACGGAATTGAATGAATCGGTGTGGCCGGTGAGCTGAATGATGTTATCTTCATAGACAAAACGTATCAGCTCGATCGGAACCTTCTCCGGAATGCGACTGCTGATTCTACTGAGAAGATCAACAAGCAGGTGCGAATAACTATTCGCACCTTGTCCCTTTTTATCTGAACCCGGAATCTGACGTTGCGCATCCTGAACATGAGTTCGCATCTGATGTAGCGGCTCAACAATGGTCGTTATCTCCGGAAAAGTACCCGTAAGCACCTGAGCGATCCGGCCGTTCAGAAAGTTTAGTTGCTTTTCCAGAATCTGTGTATCAATTTGAAAATATGCAAAAGCCGCCAGAACCATGAGTACTGCCATAACACCAGTTCCCAGAATGCCTGACCGGCATGCCGCCCAGGAAGTCCTTAGACCAAAAGCTCCCTTTCGCAGGTTGAGACCAGAAAAACCGTTCATTCTTGCAAGCGCCGCTCCCAGAGCAGAATCACCAATCTCCGGTCTCCATGACGAGGGAATATCTGATTTCAGTCGGACACCAGCATCAACAACAAGATTTACCGGGTGAACCGGAATACCGCATTTTTCGGAAAGCACGGAAGCAACCGCCAAGGCATCCACAGATACATTTACCGAAGCATCCATAAGGTCGCCTGCAAGAAATATCTGATCAATCAGGATATCCTCGCTGGAACTTAGAAGGGTCTGCTGAATCAGGGGAAAAAGAAAATCCGCCGAAGGAGCTAAGCCGGAACCTGGAAATGCGCGAATGACCGTCAATGTTCGGGAAAGTACCAAAAACAGGGCAGTATGAGTCTTGTCGGTATCCACCAGAAGCCAGTTCGAAGGACTGTTTTCCGCATGCATCAGGCAAAGAGAAAGGGCATAGCCTCCGGGCGCAATGCGTTCCGGTTCAAGGCCTGACTGTTTCATGCAAGACAGGTATGAAGCCAATTGCGTTTTTTCGATTGCGGCCGTCAGAATCAGGGTGGAAGCCGCCCTGGATACGACGCGAAGCAGTCGCCCAAGCCTGGAGATGAACTTTTTTCCAGGCATTAGCGTGTGGTCAACCGGTATGAAATCAATGATCAGATCGTCGGCTGGAACCGGCAGACTCTGCTCAAGTCTGTATGGCAGAGTAAGATTGATTTTCTGCGGATCTGTAAATGGCGATGTGATATTTCTGTAAAAGAACTGGTCGGACGGCAGCGCCAAGACACAGACCGCAGGAATCACCGCCTGTTCGGAAATAGTTTCGAGGCAAGAAGCCAGCCCTTTTGCCATATCTTCCGGCCGTTCAAGGACAACATGGGCATGAGCATCAATCCACACCCCCTTGTAATTGCCCCGTATCAGAACCGCAGAAACCGAGTCTTTCCGAAAATCCACACCCAGAATTTTTAAGGATGAAGGATGAAGGATGAAGGATGAATATAAGAAAGAACCAGCCATAGACACCTCCCATTCATCCTTCGTAATTTAACACATCATTCTACAAGCCAGGTTAATATTTTACAGAAATACTTGCCGGTGGTCGGATCATTTTCCCTGTGAACCAAGGCAGTCGCCGTAACAGAAAGCTGATCCATTCGAGCAAATGCGCGAATCCGGAACAAATCGCTGGATACGGTAATCAGACTCGGATCAATGACTACCCCATGGAGACCATCAACCTGCTTATACCATGAAGGTGAAGAAAGATCATGAATATATTTCGAGTCCGACATCTCGACGCGATAATCCACCAGTTCCTGTGCCAGTTCTTCTTTTCCCGAAGGCAGCATCGCCGCAAGAACCGGCTGCTCCGCTGTATTGATATTGATCTTGCCGGTGAATCCCGTAGGCAGCGACTGCGCATCCTCCCCGCGGTACGCCGTGATATAGTCCGAGATGCCCCTTTCATTGGGTAAGCCGTAAAACAGATTCGGCGTAATCCCCTTTATCCGCATCAATTCGCCGATATGGGGAATGGGTCCGTTGCGGCAGGGATACGGCGGGGTCAACCCCTGGTAGTAATCGGATTCAGCACCGTTCAGGCAGGAAAGGGCATCATCATCTTCAGAATCCATCCAGTCCTTTATAGCACATATAACAGGATCCGGTTCAAAGGGTTCGTTCGATGAAAGTTTGGAGTGAATGACCCTCAAAAACCGGTCCCACAGCAGACGCTGCGATTCATTATACTGCCTGCCGCCCGTCCCCTGGACCAAGGAGTTGATCTGAATTTTTGCGTGCTCATCCTGAATGGCGACGAAGATCTCGCCGGTTTCTAATGCCAGCTCCTTTACAACGGCCTGAACGATGTCTGGATTCGCCCATGCCTCCTGAATGGAATCAATTTCGCTATCGGCCTTGTCCCGGATCAGAATGGCCATCGCCGCATGGACACCAGATGACACCATTGCAGACAATGTAGCCCTGTGTTGCTCTATTACCGCACGGGTGACTGTAGATCGGCTCCTGCGATTCATCTCAAGGGAGACTGCCACCACTACACTGAGGATAGCCACCGTTACCAGAAGGGCAATGCCTCTAAAATTCAATTCGGGCAACGGTAGGACGAAGGGAGCGGGGTTCAGTGGGCAGGCCAAAATATATTTTGGCTGTAGTTTCCGATAGCGGCCTTCCAAAAATAAAGTCGAGCATATCCGTTTCGATCCCCGCCTTTTCAACCACAAGCAAGCGAATTGAGCGGTCGTATTCAACCATCTCCCGAATAGCCGCCGCAAGAGAGTTTTTTTCTACAGCCTCGGTGTCAGATTTTGAATCTATGAGTTTTCGTAGAGTCTGATGACTGCAACGCAGGTCATGATCTTCAATCAGGCTCCACAGTGCGGATATGCCGGACAGAAGATATTGTCGCGTCAGCCGATTCTGTGAGTACATAGCCTCAATGTTCTGGGTGTCCCAGCATTTTAAGATGCGACATTCCAGGGGACGGTGTTCATAAATGCGACAGGCTGGTCCTGTTTTATCAAAATAGATACAGGTCCATGCCCGGTTCTGTCCCTTTATTTTGATTATTTCAGATTCCAGGGAAAGCAGACAACCCTTTATGGAATCATTCACCAGCTCCCCTTTTCTAAGGGTATATAGGTGTTTGGCAGGAATCAGACCGGAATCAATCAGCATCCGATCTTCGACATGAAAGGTCGGACCGCCTTTGTCACAACAGGTCCCGCAACGCCTGCATTCTGTCTTTAATGATGATGGGTTCATGGATATTCGGTTTTGCACCCTGATACATCGGCAGCGCTCCAACTGGTAAATCTAAGCAGAATCAGCAGGCCTGGGATGGCTGCCAGCACACAGGCTGCAAAAAACCAGTTCCACCCCATGTACTTGGCCAGAAAACCAGTTGGCGCAGACACCAGAACACGGGGAACGCCCATCAGGCTGGAAAGCAGTGCGTACTGGGTGGCGGTAAACCGCTTGTGGGTCATGCTGGCCATAAATGCGGTAAACGCCGAAGTTCCCATGCCGCTCGTAAAATTTTCAAAGGCAATGACAGCGGACAGGGCCGCGACATTGGGTCCAGTAGATGTCAGCACCATGAAGCCAGCAGTGGAAACCGCCTGAAGGATTCCGAATATCCACAGGCTGCCGCCAATTCCGATACGAATCATCCAAATTCCGCCGACCAGGCTACCGGCAATTGTCGCCCAAAAACCGAAGAGCTTGACCACTGCGCCGATTTCGGTCTTGGAAAACCCGATATCAAGATAAAACGGTGTGGACATGGCGCTTGCCATGCTGTCTCCGAGCTTGTAGCAGAGGATAAAGGCCAGAATCCACCAGGCCCCGTTGCGGGTGAAATATTCACGGAGCGGCGCAAACACAGCTTCTGCAAGAGTTCCTGGTACGCCGAACGGCTGGTCTGGCTCCTTTGAATACAATGTGGTCACCATGCCTGGGATCATGCAGGCCGCCATGATGAGATAAACCATGGAAAATGGCAGGTGATCCGCCAGGATCAGTCCGCCGCCGGAAGCCAGCAGCATTCCCACCCGATAGCCGTTCACATACAGGGATGAGCCCAGACCCAGTTCGGCATCACTTAATGTTTCCCTGCGGTAGGCATCGACAACGATATCCTGGCTGGCGCTGAAAAATGTCACCAGAAATGCTGCGCAAGTCAACAACAATGGATGCGACTTTGGGCTGGATAAGCCCAGCCCGGCTATGGCGGCCATCAGACTCAACTGAGCAAGGAAAAGCCATCCGCGCCGTCTTCCCAGAAAAGGAAGGGTCATGCGGTCCAGAAGCGGAGCCCACAGAAACTTGATCGTATAAGGAATTCCCACCAGGGACATCAGGCCGATAACGGACAGGTCAACCCCTTCTTCCTTCATCCATGCCTGAAGCACGGATATAGTCAAAAGAAGGGGTAGGCCGCATGAAAACCCCATCAGAAAGGTCACTGCCATGCGGCCGCTGAAAATAACCTTTAACAAGGCCATCAGTTTTAAGGGAGTAGGCTCAGTGTGCAGCGGATCCATCCAGTTGCGCCGGTAAAACCACCGGTCCGAAAGTATCCCTCAGCGCCAGCAGCGCATTTCGTTGACGATTCAGGATATCAAAGAGCTTCTGAGGAAGATTCGGTTCCTTGGAATATGCGCTGAGCTGAATATCAATTCTGGAAACTATGTTATCCACATACAGGGAAAACTGTTTGAGATAAAGGTCTTCGGGATAGTCCTTATCAATGATCGACTTAAACAAGTCCTTAAGATCGCCATACCGGGGAATGAACCCAATCGGGGTTTCAATGGCATCCACTTCCCTGCTTGCCCTGCGTTCCAGCCAGGCCAGCCAGACCTTGACATCCCGTTTTTCACCGAGCAGTTTTTTCCCCTCACCACCCCTGGCTTCATGGGTAAGAAAGTAATTCAGCCCTGCCATCACGGGCTTTTTATCCGCTGCGATTCGGGGATTTCCAAAAAACTGAAACTGCGCGTCCATGTAGTCGCCCAGCGCGCCGGGAATAAACGGTGCATTGGCCCAAGGCGCACGTTTGACACCAGTTGCACCGACCTCGGTCGCCGTTGCCGCCGATACAATACAGGCACCTATTACCACCCCCTCATCCGAAGATTTGGCGGCCCAGACTGGCGGCATGGTGTTGCTGTCCCTGCCGCTGTAGGTGATGATGCGGGTTTCGACGCCTTCAGGATTTTCGGCCTGTTCCGAGTAATTATCCAAGGCTTTTGAAGAAAGCGTACACCTCGAATTGGGGTGAGAAACAGGAACGGGTTTTCCTTTTTCATCCACCATTCCCGACTCCCATGGCCCCTGGAAATTGATCCCTTTGGGAGGCGACTCTTCACCATTTCCAGCCCAGTGCGGAACACAGGCTTCATCCACCAGGACATTCGACCAGATGATCTCGGCTCCGGGGTTTCGAAGAAGTTTCATGAGCCTGGGGTCTCCTTCCCAGTTCACATCCTCAAGGATTCCGAATATGCCGCATTCCGGGTTGACGGAACGGATCGCGCCATGATCATCAATCCACATCTGGGCCAGATCATCGCCGACAAAACAGGTGCCGGCCATGGCCGTCGTGGTTTTTCCACACCCGCTGGGAGCAGCCCCTGCACACCAGGTAATGCGGCCGCCGGGACCTTCAATTCCGGTGATAAACATGTGTTCGGAAAGTTCGTTCCCCCGGTTTTCATAGACCGCCTTATCAACTGAAAACCTGTGATTGCCCTTTTTCATCAGCAGAGTGTTTCCAGCGTAAGTGCAGTTGAAGCAGTAAGTTGCCTGGTAGCTTCGATCCATAAAGACCCTTGCATTGGGCAGATCTTCGGAGCGGTTCAAGCCTTCGCTGTGAATATTCGTATAAAAATGGTCCAAGCGATCTACTTCTTCATCAAAACATGTGTATGCATTTCGGTAGAGGATTTCCGCACTGTGGGTTACATAAGCAGAGCTGGTGATTTCCAACGCTGGATTTGATACAGGCGATCCGGCTGGTCCCCGAATGTAAAACCCAACCATCATGATCTTGCCGCGCATTATGCCGACCATTTTTTCCCGGATGTCCCGAAGCGCGTCCTGGCGGAGCATTTTATTGGCCAGAGAGCTGACCAGATCACCTTCGTTGGCAATATAGAATGTTCTGTCCAAAATCCTTCCCTGCTCTTCCTTAAGATCAAAATGCAGGGTATGGTTTTCCATGGTTAGAGAAGTTTCTTCACCTTTTTTTAGCGCCAGGTCACGGACGAACCGCCTGTCAGACTCCGAACCAGTATTGACAAATACCATATCCGGTTCGCATAAGGAAATGGCATTGGCGATTTTAATCAGTGCAGCGGCATTTTGAATCTTCAGGATTTTTGATAGGTTGGCGGCATCCATCTTTTTTTCAAAAAGAGATCGCGCCATCTCCAATGTTGATATCCCGCCTATCTCCAAGGCAATATCAACTCCCTGGTTTTTAATGACCATGATTTATGACTCCTTGCTGTTTGTATGAAAGAAAAGTTTCATCAACTATACGATTCAATGACGATGTCCTTAAGGCTTCGCTTGGGAACGTGATGGACCCCACGGCTGTCTCGCCAGTATCGGATACCGCCGTCAGCCCCGAGAGGTTCAACAACGATTTCTTCGCGCGACACCCCCAAAGCAAGAACCAGAAGTATCTTAAACTGCTCGGAAAGGTTAAAAATATCACGAAGCTTTTCCCGGTTTACGGCCCCCAGCATACATCCGGCAAGCCCATTTTCTCTGGCACCCAACAGAATGCTCTGGCTGGCAATGCCGTGATCGCATCCAAAATCCTGAGTAATAGCAGTATCACCAAGAACCACAATATAACCGGATGGCCGTTCGCCTTCCTGGGGGCCCTGCCAGTCCTTGAGATAAGCAGCCCATGCCAGACAGGAAAATATCTCGGCATTCTTGGCCGGATTACAGCAAATAACGTATTTCAATGGCTGCAAATTGGCTGCAGATGCCGACAGACGGGCCAGATTCACCAGATCGTTCAGCGTATTCATATTCAGTGAACGGCTTTGAATGAATCTTCGACAGGACCGGTTTTTTCGAATCAAATCCTCTAACATGCTACGCCTCCGTGACAGGGAAATTTTTCCAGTACAGGCAGTTGCTGCTGAAGCCAAAGCAGCACCTTGTCAAACTCGTTCTGTATTTCTTTCAAGGCCTTGCCGCGATGGCTGACCTGGCTTTTTTCCTGATGGGTCATTTCTGCGAATGTCTTATTCAGAGGAGGATAATAAAAAATCGGATCATATCCAAACCCGTTTGCACCGGAAGCAGATTCGGCAATCAGCCCTTCACATCGGGCTTCATAAGTAAGCGCCGCACCCGTGGGCGTAGCAATGCTTATGACGCAGGAAAAGAATGCCTTACGGTCAGCCTTCCCCTTCAGATTCTGAAGCAGCAGATCGCAGCGCTGTGCATCTGTCAGGCTATCGCCTCCATACCGGGCGGAATGGATTCCGGGTACGCCTCCAAGAGCAGGAACAACGAGCCCGGAATCGTCAGCAAGGGCAGGCATACCCAGCACCCTTGCGGTAAAAGCAGCTTTTTTATAAGCATTCTCATCAAAGCTGGTGCCATCCTCCTCGACTGGCGGAATGGGGCCAAAGTCTGAAAGGCTTTTCAGGTTCACCGGATAGCTTTTTAACAACGCATCAATTTCAATTTGTTTGCCGGTATTTTTCGTGGCAATCACCAGGGTAACCGTATTGTTCACGGTATCCTCCTCATACTCATAAAGGTTAAGGTAGAGATTAAGACGGATGAATTTTGGAAAAAACATTCAGCCATCACCTATGATCTTTGAGCTTTCAATTTCCTGTTTTCTTATAGTTCATGGTCTCTTCTTTGTAACTCATATTCCACTGGTATTCTACCAGTAAAGCTCCTGGAGGTCAAATGAATCATCAAGTTTCCGCCAAACAACAATGGGTCAATGAAAATCCAAAAAAAATCAGGTATACTGCGAACTGGCATAATCTGCGCTTTTCATAAACTCCCTCTCCCAGCGGGGGAGGGTTGGGGTGGGGGATCAAAAACGTAAAATTATGCCAGTTCGCAGTATAACAAGGTAACGATTAGGGGGATAGAATAAAGGCCTGTTTGTCAACTGGTTTTCAACGCCTGATCGCTTTGACAATGATATTCCATCCGACACGGTTCCAGGGGAAAAAACAACCCAGCAAACTATCGATTCGCGTAAGTAATTCTATCCGGTAATATCGTTTGTCAGATGAAAGCGGAACAGGAATTTTGTGCGGAATAATATAGATGGATCTCCAACCAATACATTTCAGTCCGGCCAGTTGCAGTTTTTTTGTCAGCTTATGCGGGGTATAAAAACGCAGATGTGTTGGATCCCATCCGTACCAGTCTTTGGCACCGCGTATGATACGCTGATAAGTTCCCTCAATCAGATAATTCAGAGAAAGAGCGTTCTGGGTGCTGACTACAATAATTCCATCCGGCGCAATGGCTTTTGCAGCAGCATTCAGCAACGACTGATCATCCTCGACATGCTCTATCACGTCTTTTAGTAAAATAGCATCAAAACGAGCCTCTGAGGAAAAAGCAGGGAATTGATTGCTGACCAGAAACACACATACATCGGATATCCCCTGCTTTTCTGTAAAATAACGGGCCGTTGACAGGACAGTTTCTTCGATATCTGTACCCACAACCAGTGATGCGCCCGCTTTTGCAGCATACCCCAGAAACATGCCCGGACCGCACCCATAATCCAGAAAACGCATACAGTGGACATCGCCAAGAAGTTCGATGATAAAAGCATTTTTCATTCTGCTGTAAGCCTTGCTCTGCTGTTCCAGATAAGACTGTAAAGCTTTCTCATTATTTTTGGAGCGTATCCAGTGGTCATCGGGATATTTTTTTCTGGGCTGAATCCGTGTATCCAGAGTCATTTTTAAATGATTTCCCTATAAAGGGTTTTCCATTCCCGCTGTTCTATTTCCGGAGAAAACCCTTTCATCCGGTTTCGCGCCGCCAGGCCCAGCAACAGGCCCCTGTCCGGTAATTGCATGATCCGGTCAATCGCCTCGGTTATGGCAGTGGCGTTTCCCCAGGGGACGATAAGGCCGGATACCGTGTTTTCCATGAGGTCTTCCACAGCTCCGACTCGGGTTGCAACACAAGGAAGACCACAGGCCATTGCTTCCATAAGAATATTGGGGCATCCTTCGGATACGGAAGAAAGAACAAAGGCGTCGAGCGAGCAGAGCCACTCAGGGATTCTGTCATGAGAAAGTGCGGGCTGGAAGTCGATTATGTCGCCAATTCCCGTTTTTTCAACCATAGCCAGGTATGATTTTTTTTCCGAATCCCGAAGTGTCCCGGCAAGCTGAAGGATGATATCATGCCGCTGCCGAAGTTCTTTTACCGCCTTGAAAAGATAGGGCAGGCCTTTTGCGTATTTAAAAATACCGGCGCAACCAATTTTAAATGGCCTGTTATGAATCGGTTGAGGCAACCAGGAAACAGGGGGTATTTGAACAGAATTGAAGATGACCCTACCCTTGTTCGCAACCGGAAAAAGGGCGTTTGCTGTCATCAGAAGGTCATGGCTAAGAGCCGCCACCCGGTCAGCATTTTCCAATCCACTTCTGCAGAAAGCAACCATTTCAGGGCAGAAAATATATTTTTTAACATCGTTGCCCACAAGGGTCACAATGGAAGGAACCCATTTTCTCTGAGCCAGCAAACCTGTAATGTACCCCATGGGATACAAGAAAAAACTGTGAAAGAGGTCGAACTGTTCCGCGTTGTGAAGCAGTTCAAGGGACTGATACATCATTTTAAAAGTTCGTGTGTGGGGAGAATCCCATATCGTAAGCGGTCTGTCTGATATGCTCTCCCTTCCAACCTGCAGACGGTGAACATGGATGCCAGCCCTGTTTTCATCTTTCCGATTCTCGTCCAGAAGAACCGTAGCATCCTCCAGAACAGTCATATATGCCACATGAACTTCCAATCCCATATCCCGTACATGATGGGCCACGTTTTCAACTGTCCGTGCAAGACCGCCCCACTGGTCTGGCGGATACTCAAGTGTAACCATACATACTTTTTTATTGTTCATAATAGAAGGCCGTTGAAAAGCCGTTGACCGTTGACCGTGAACGGTCAACGGCTGTAATGCGTTCATGTTTTGTCGTGCATGAATTGTGGTTTGGAAAAAGCGCCATTATCGGGTCAAATATCCCTAACGAAAAATATTGTCAATTTGTTTTATGCGCGGTTCCGGTGTCAGAAGTGCACGAATAGGTCTTGACGTAAAGTGAATGCTCCACTATAGAAAAATACATGTATCGCTCAGATGTTCATCCCAGCCATCTTTTCGAAATCTGGCAGGTCTGGCCCGGATCATACAACAATCCGCCAGCATCCGAAACGATTTATCTTTTCCCGCAAACGCATGGCCTGATGATTTCCCGCAAAACCCCAATCGCTTCGATGGGTTCCTGTTTTGCCAGAGAAATAAAAGAAGCGCTCATCCAAAAGGAATTCGCTTATATTCAGGAGGAAACCCTGCATCCGGCCTCAAAACAAGCCAGCGCCGCTTGGGAGCGCGTTTACAACACTTTTTCCATCCGCCAGATATTTGAATATACGTTCAAGCAATGGAAACCGGATGTGCGCTGGTGGAGGGCTCCGATTTCCGGAATCATACAGGACCCATACAGACGGATTATCCTGTATGATAGCATTGAAGCGGCCGAGGATGATTTTGTAAAACATTGCGCTGCTTCCCGCATGGCTCTCGAAAAAGCCGAGGTTCTTATCCTTACCCTTGGCCTTACGGAGATATGGGAAGACACGGCTGACGGATCTGTATTATGTCTTCCTTCAGGTCCTTATGTGAACGAAGGCGGGGACATGAGCCGTTACCGGTTCAGAGTCAGCCGATATGGGGAAAATCTTGAAAATCTTGAGCAGATTCATGCGATTCTGTCTGCCCACAATCCCAAGTGCAAGCTGATTCTGACGGTCTCTCCGGTGCATCTCTGGGCGACTTTCCGCAAAGATGTAGATGTCATAAGCGCAAGTTGGAATTCCAAGGCCACGCTCCGGGCGGCAATTGATGAGTTCGTTGCCTGCCATCCCGATGTCTTCTATTTTCCAGCCTTTGAGATGGCAGTTACCTACAGAATGATTCTGAGCAAAACGATGTTTACCCAAGACAGGGAACCTTTTCATGTCAATAAGGAAACAATCGATTTTATCATGGAAAATTTTTTTCGATTGTATTGTGCCGATTTCTGAAAAGATCAGCCATCCTTGACGCAAAATCCTGGCTCTCCCAAAATGCATGGCATTGTATCGAAACAGGACAGAGTATCCAGTCGAGGGTGATTGGGAGCAAGTCTCGGACTGAAAAGCGGAAATGCCATGCCGGAATGTCTTCCCCATTGATGGAAACCCAGCCGCAGGGCGGATTCAGATTGCCTTTAAATGACAGAATTTCAGGAGAATGAAACCCGGCATAAGGGATAAGGGTTATTCCTTTTCCCTGGCGATTTAATGATCGGATGATCAATGTTCGGGTATCCATTTCGACATTGCCCGGGAAAAACTGCCAGCATGCGGTAAGGGTATGTACGCCTGTCCCAATCGCCGTGTCCCGTACCACCCAGTATTGGTTGGAAATAAACAAGACCGTTCGGATGATCTGGAAATTTGCTCCGGATTCATCCCGGTAATCATTGCAGATTCCGGTCATGCCATTGACATCACCATGATTGAAGCATACGAATTTATCCCGGGCGGATTGCGTCCTTTCCTGAGAGCTTAGCCTGGACCGCAGTGGTCCCTTTCCATCCAGAAGGAGCATGTTGTGGGCAGCCGCGCTGCGGTAATAGTCGGTCATGGGTCCCGGCGCATAGCTCGTGATGCCTGGATCGATCAGGCAGGGAACGCCGTGTGCAACGACTTCAAGGGAAAGTGCATCTTCATGGACGTGGGTTATTCCTGCCTGGCCCGCCCTGAATGCCAGAAAATGGGCTTTTGGATCATATCCGGATCTCATGATGCCGATGCCTGCATCGGGAAAGCTCTTTATGGTTGCGGCCGGAGAATCGCCATACGCACCCTTTGATCCAATCCAGTCAAAGTCTTTGCGATGGAACAACTCGCCTGCCAGCCTCATCAGAGCGACACCAATATTAGATAGGGCGTTTGCTGCGCTCCCGGAATCATTGAAAGCCGGCCAGGTAAAGTCCGGACGGCAAAGCGCGGAAAGGTATTCAACGGCTTTTTCCAGTGGCGTACCGAACTCAGTTGGCAAGACGATGTCCTGCAAAGAGGCAACTCTTTTGACATCCAGAAGGGCTTGAAGACAGATGGCCTGGTAAAGCGGAGAAAATTCATAATGGGCTCCGTCATTCATGAATTGTCTGTTGAACTCGTTCTTCAGGCGCAGGATTCCTTCTTCAACCCAGGATTCCGCTTCCTGAAATTCGGGCAAGCACATTCCGGCAAGGGTCAAGGCAGCAGATTCCACAATCATCCAATTGTTAGGGTGACCGTGATGATCCATGAGATGATGGGCATGTTCCCATAAGGAGCGGAGCATCATTTCCTTGGCTGGATTCTGGAAGGATGCACAGGTCCAGGCGATTCCCTTGATCCAGAGCCATTCCCATAGCCGCCAGGCGGTGCTCAGGGTTTCCCACCACGGCCCGGCGCCGCCGTTTGAATTCACGGGAACCGGATTTGATGAAATCCAGCCGGTGACCGTCTCCTCCAGATATGCGCAATATTGAATGTCGCCGGTTTCAGCCAACGCCTGAGTCACTTTTCTCAAGAAATGATGACGGTTGAGGAAGTGGGTCCACTCCATAATTCCAAAAGGGCTTTCGCTCCATGGAATTGGGTTGAGAAGTTGTCTGCCCATGATCCGCCCCTGAAGGATGTCATCCGCATATTCCTTTGGGTAAGAATGGGGAGCGGGGATATGCAGGGCATGTTGATGTTTAGCACTGTAAGGAGTAAGCTGTTCTGTCAGATATTGAGCATCTTTTTTTAAAACTGCGGAGAGTCCGATTGAAGTCAGCCTCGGGCCCTTAGGAATGATTCGGCTTTCTCCGAATATGGAACCAATCTCAACGATAATGGGATTCCGAGTGTAATCGGTTTTATCGTGTTTAAAGAAAATCTCAATGGTTTTTATGTTATTCCATCCGTCTGGATGGCCATAAGTTCCGAACGCCTCAAAGGGGAATTTCAGTTCTGTTTGCTGGCCGGGCCGCAGGACTTCGCGCCCTCCAGAAAGCGATACCGGCGTATCGATGACTTCCGTTTTTCCCGTGCCATGAAACAATTTCATTTCCACATATATCGGGCGATTTGAAATATTGACGGCTGTAAACGATATCTGATTGAACCGTGATAAATCATGGGATAGGCATGTAAGTGGAATGCGCAGCATACCGGATGATGAATCAGATGGCAGCCGTATTCCGTCAGACTCCGGGTTTTTAATGTGAATCAGACATTCTCTCAGAACAATCTGGTCCCGAAGGAACTGGCCTGGCAGTGCGGTGTCTTTCATGATCTTTTACGTCGAATCACGGTTGCTCGGAAAAACGGTCGGCCAATTTGAAGTTGGGCTGAAGTTGGGAAGCATCGATAGCTGACATCCTAAAGTGGGGTTGACAGTACTGGAAGATATCGGGATTTACAAGGGAATTATGGGATATTCCGGCAAGAAAGCCAATGGCGAGCGGCTTTTAAACACGATGATACTGTGATATATCTCATTCCGCAGAGAAAAAAACATTATGGAAACAACGATGAAGCTGATGCACGCACACCCAGCCCGCATTATTCTTGCCAGACACGGTGAAACCACAGCCAACCGTCTGGGGATCATCCTCGGGCAGCGGGATTATCCGCTCACCGTTGAAGGGCTGGCCATGACCCGGAAGCTGGCGGCCCTATTGCCGGAAGGCCATCAGGGAATGATCGTCACCTCCCCCATCGGCAGGGCCTTGGCAAGCGCCGAAATTTTTGCAGATCAAACCGGGTGGCCCATCCAAATCGTGGATGGTATTGCAGAGCTTTCCTGCGGACAGTGGGAAGGAAAACCCCGCGAAGCCGTCATTCCGTACCGGCGATTTCTCAGATCAACCTGGGAGGAATCGCCACCAACTGGGGAAAGTTATCAGGGCGCCGAAACCCGAGTGAAGGAGGCAATCCGCCACATAAACGCAATCTTGATGCATGACCCGATTCTGGTTGTTGGCCATGCAGCGGTCAACAGGGTTTTTCTGAAGATATGGCTGAACCTGAGTCCGGAACAGGCTATGAGAATCAAATTTTCGCATGACACCCTGTACGATATCAACCAGAGTTTTGACGATTACAGGCAAAACCGGCTATATTCATAGCCGGATTAAGCTACTTTCGGCAATAATTATAACCATGAGTGATCCGAATGAGTTTGCGCATGAAAAGAATCCTGTTGATAGAGCCGCCATTTTACCGGCTTTTCAAGAAAACGTATGCACTGGTTAAATACCCTTTGTCCCTGGCTTATCTGGCTGCTGCGGTTAAATCGAAAACATCCTGGGATGTCAGAGTCTATAATGCTGATTTTGCGCCGACAAGCGATCCTTTTGAAGTAACATATTTCAAGGGGAAAGGCTTTGCGCAATATCTGGAAAACCTTCACAATGGGTCCGGAAATATCTGGCGGGAAGTGCAGTCGGTGATTGCAGCATATAGCCCATCGGTTGTCGGCATCTCGGCAAAATCCGCAAATTTTGCATCGGCGGTACAGGTTGCGCGTTTGGTCAAGGAGATGTTTCCGGAAACTGTGGTGGTAGTTGGCGGCCCCCATCCAACAACGGTCCGGGACAAAATATTGGATTGTGCGGATATCGACATAGTCGTGGTAGGAGAGGGAGAGCAAACCCTTGTTGAGTTGCTGGAGGTGCTCGAACGCGGGATCGAGCCCGATATGGTACCCGGCCTGATCTTCAGAAAAGGAAACCAGCCTGTTTCGACGCCTGCCAGGAAGTTCATAGCAGATATGGATTCGCTTTCTTTTCCCCATAGCCACGCCCGTGAATTGCTCCATGATTATGAAGCCTATCCGCTCAGCGCTTTCAGCAGTATTTTTGCAACACGCGGGTGTCCGTTCAACTGCCTGTTCTGTGGTTCAAAAAACATCTGGGGCAGAAAGACGCGGTTTCGCTCCCCGAATCATATCGGAGCAGAAATCATCCAACTGAAAGAAATGGGGATTGACTGGGTCCACTTCGAGGATGATACATTCGGGGTGACGGAACAACACCTTCGGGCGATCTGCAATACCATCAGACGGGTTTGTCCAAGGATTCACTGGAGCTGTGAACTTCATGTCCGACTGGCTTCGGATGAGAACATCTCACTCATGAAGGCCTCCGGTTGCGCCATGATTCAGCTTGGCTTTGAATCCGGTAACGACGAGATACTGAAGGTGATCCGAAAGGGGTTTGCCGTTTCAGATGCTTTGAGTGCCTGCCGCACCATCAGAAATCATGGCATCCGTCTGCAAACCTTTTTTATGGGCGGATTCCCCCAAGAAACAGAAGACAGCCTGAACGATACGCGAAATGTCATTGAGGCGCTAACATGTGACAAAGTCATTTACAGTATCTTTACCCCCTATCCCGGTACGGAAGCGTTTGATCTTTGCCGGAAAATGGGACTGATTCCAAACAACTACGATCCATCGCTTTATAACCACCAAAGTCCTGAAAACTGCTTTTGCCTCCACCTGTCGCCTGAAAAATTGTTTCATATTTCATCCCGAATTGAGGAGATCGTAGTCAGCAAGAATCAGATGGGACGCGGTGGCGCAGAGCCGTCCAGGTTTCCAGTTCATCAATGATTTTCTTGCCTATGGCGTATTTGTCAAAATTGAGCCCCAACGCCGTTTTTTTTCTGTTGATAAGCCCAAGAAGCACCTGTACCGGTGGCAAGGATAGGACAGCTTCTTCCGACAATACGACTATATTGTCCAGGGGAAGCCGGGATGCCCGCTCTTCCTGTTCGCCGCTGGGATGATGCTCCGGTATGACTATTGCGCGGGTGTCGGTCAGAAGGATTTCATTGATGACATTATACCCTGCCCGACAAATAACGATTTCAGATGCATGAATCAGGTCGATCAGTGGATAAAAAAACGGCAAAAACCGGACATGTTTGAACCGGATGTCGGCTCTGAGATTTTCAATAATTTCCGGATTCAGATAGGGGTCGGCCACCATAATGATCTGAAAATTCAAGGTCAGACCCGCCATATCAATGGCGGTCATTAGGCGCTTGCTCAAGTCTGCAATATTGCCGTGGCGGGAGAGATATAACAGGATGATAGGTTTTTCAGTCAGGCGGAAACGGGTTAAAATCACTTCCCTGTCCGGTAGTTCCGCAATGCTTTTATCCGCAATTTTTCCCAGATAACGAATTGGAGACCCAATTTGTGGGGTTCCCCATGCAGACCCTTTGTCGCCAACCGGTGAGGGATCATCGAATACATAGCGAAAATCATAGACCGGCGGCACGGATAAGGAACACGAAACATCCGTATAGCTTGTAAGGGCAACCGGCCGGTTGCCACTATCCATAATGCCGCGGGACAGGTGAACCAGGGCGAAATCTTTCGGACTTCCTTTGCAAGCTTTTTTTTCCATCAAAAGCGGTGTGATTTCGCCGGATAAACCAGCCAGATAATGTTCAACCATCACCACATCTGGCTCGAAAAAAGCATGGGCTTCCCGAATGATGGTTTGGCGGAATTTCAGGACATCTTCAACCGGCAGGTTCCTAAGAAAACGGGGTTTGAGGGGACTGCCGGTTTCCTCAACCGCTTTTTTGATGCCGGGGAGTTTGATGACCTCTATGCCTTGTCGCATGAGAACATGCGGGACAGAAGTCCCGGACAAAACCATAAAGTCGATGTCCGGGCTCCATTTCCGGATTCCGGTGATGACGGCCATGGTTCTGAATACATGACCTAGGCCAATGGAATTGTGGGTATAAACAAGAACGCGGCGGATTCGGTTTGCAATCATTACATCGTTGCCTTGAAAGACGGTTGGTGATATTCAAGTTTATGGATAATATCAGAACAAGTCAAACGGATATTCGGATTTTCCGGCCACTGGCAACGACTCATGGAGATATTACCGACATCCCATGAAACAATTTTTTGAGAAAACATTCAATATCTATGATCAGGAAGTGGGTAAATGCCTTTGGTTAGTCTTGATCTTTTTCAGTTTTTTTTGACCATGACCATCATTTGGAGTACATGAAAAATGGCAGAATATGGTGAATGGACCCGCAAGGGCTCAACTCTGAGTGATGTAACTGCTCAAAAAGAATATGGCTTTGACCGTGACTTCATTGTGAAGGGCATCAAGGCCGGCAAACTGGAATATCGGGAAGGGTCGATATATGGCAATCCCTGGCTGAGGATTTTAAGAAGCCAGCTTGAGCAGTACATCACGGAAGAACTTGGAACAGGCTATCTATCCGATATGAAAAACCGGACCGAATTACGCAAAATCAAAAAGGAAATGACCGATTTGAAAAAGCGGCTGGATGCGCTTCAGGCACGAAAGGCGGAAATCGAGCAGGCTATGGGGAAGTAGGCGAGCATACCAGTTCCGGATAGTATTGACATCACCCTGGTAATCCGTTACGACTGCCTTGTCGGAAGGTATGGAAGCGAATATCAGGATTGTTCGGGAAAGCCTAACCATCAGTTGCAGCCGTTGTAATCGGCTGCAACTGATGGTTAGGTATTTCTTATTTATCATAGTGATACCGGCATTGTGCTATAATGACTTGCCTATCTTTAACTGTATAAACAAGTCTGTGTTCATCGTTTATCCGTCTGCTCCAAAACCCGCTCCATTCAAATTTCAGTGGTTCAGGCTTCCCGAT
The DNA here is from genome assembly GCA_903839535.1 of uncultured Desulfobacteraceae bacterium. Lineage (GTDB taxonomy): Bacteria > Desulfobacterota > Desulfobacteria > Desulfobacterales > Desulfatirhabdiaceae > RAAP-1. The sequence goes on along the minus strand of CAIMCT010000395.1, from coordinate 4,946 downwards.
TCCGTCAAAAGGATTCCGTAAAATATCTTTGATTAACACATTGATACGCTTCAGAATCTGCCTGTCATTAGCCTGCCAGTAAACATAATCTTCCCATGCCTGAAGATGCCAGTTAATCATTTATCAACCTGTGAGGCTCATATATGTCTGATTTAATCTCTTCGACAGCCTTATTAAGACGTTTTCTGTTTATCTCTGATTTTGCAAGATATGCTGTCTCATTGTAAGCACTCTCATGTTCTATACGCTCTTCAATAAGTTCGATTATATATTCTTCGGGTGTCTGACAGGACAATCCTGAAAATTCGTGTATCCTACTAATCAATTTGTCCGGAATAGCCACAATCAGCATATTTAACCCTCCTTGAAAATTTGACAACAAATTTTTTTTCTACCTCAATCGTTAATCGCATTCTCAATTTTACTTTTTTCAAAAATCCATGTTTTTAACATAAACATCTGCGGCTTGTCCGCAGGAAGTTTTTGTTGGGTTTTTATTTTTTAAATGTATCTTTTTGTGGCCCAAATTGCTTGTTTAAGATCATTTTAAATATCGATTTTCACTATTTCTCTCCTCATTTCCGTCGGTTGTGGCGGTCCGACCCCATTCGCAGACCCCATAATTGACATAGCGAAGTCTGACAGATATTTTTTAACGAAACACTTTCACACGGCACAATCGAACGAAGCAGAGAGAAGCCTTTGTTCCCGACGGTACCGGGGGTTTCTATGTCACAATCAATCCCCGTGACGAAGCCATTACAATCACAGTTGCGAAACGGTTACCGTCACCGTGATCGCCATGTTCGGCGTGCCATGGACCACCAGGTAGGCCCCTTCAGGAACCTTGTCCGGCATCGCGCGAATGGTCATCCCCTGTATGACGCAGGCCAGCAGCGCGAACTGGTCGTCGTAGAGATACCAGGCTCCAGCTCCGGCGACGGTCAAGGCCGATGTCGCAGGCAGCTTGCGCCACTCGCCCAGTCCCTCGGCGCCGATCGGAATTGCGGTCTGGTTGGCCCCCAAGACGGGGACGGTTTCCAGAGGCCGGTACAGCGTACTCCCCTTGAGCAACCATTCCTCCCCACTCCGTTCCTCGACGATCAGATCATTGAGATCACGGGCTGCGACCTTGGTACACATCAACGCGCGTGCATCGCTAATGCTGGGATCGACGACTTTGTTGTCGGCGATCAGATAACCGGGCAGCCCCGGGTCCTGGAAGAGTTTGAACAGGGGCGACGACATGCCCTGGGCCAGAAAGGTGCCGTAGGGGTCATTCACCATCAACCAGCTTTTATCGAGACGCGCCTGCCATTTGGCGGAAAGGGGCGCCAACGGAGTTAACGCCTGGCCCAGGATTTGGTTCGATTCATAGTGCTTGAGTCCGGAGGGCGCACGGTAGGCCAGATGACGGCGACCATCTGCTTCAACTATGAACAAGGCCTGGTCGGGAGCGCTGTCGGCAATCCAGTCGCCGCCCTCGCGCCGCTTGAGACCTGCCAGGATCGCTGACCATTGTCCGTTGGCGAAAAACGAATAGGTCAGGCTTTGGTCGTCTCTTCCGAGGCGGTACACATTCCCGCTGGCATAGCCGCCGGTCACCGCGAGTAGCTCCGCCTCGCTGGTCGGGGTTGTGGGCGGAGGATTGGGTACCATGGGGTCTGGCATCCGTCCAATGCTTCCCCGCTCGACCAGGGCACGCAGCATGATCCGCTCGGCGAATGTCTCGACCTCCAGACTGCCCCCGGCCTTCATGATCATAACCGCCAAGTGATCGTTCGGGGCTACGTCGAACTGGGTTGCAAAATAGTTGGAGCCGCCATTCTTGTGCCATGCGGTCACCCCGACCGCCGCCAGACCGGGTTGACGGACACCGTCCCAGCCGAGACCAAAATCGTTGATGTTCAGCGGGTTAAGCGGTAGGGTCGCCGATTGGTTGCGCCCCATCTCCGCTACGGCCGAGGAGGAAAGCACCCTTTTGCCTCCCAGTTGCCCACCGTTGAGCAGCATCATCGCCAGGCGCCCCATGTCGCCAGGCATCGTGTAGATGCCGCCGGTAGCGAGGACATTGATGTACTCCTGTGGATTGGGCTCTCCATTGGCCTTGAGCGAGGTGGCATAGCTTCCGGGAGCCAGGGTTTCCGTGCCGAACCGGCTGTGCGCCATGCCCAAGGGGAGGAAGACCTCCTTGCTGATGAAGTCGGCGTAGGACGTTCCGGTCATGGCGGCAACGAGAAACTCGATCATGGAGAAGCCGTCATTGCAATAGACCGCCATCTCCCCGGGGGCGTGCTTGAGGCGCTGTGTGGAAATCGTCTTCATGACCTGGGCTGCATGACCCAACACGGGGAAGAAAGTCGAACCGTTGCGATATTCCGACCCTGGCAGGCCGGACGAGTGGTTCAACAGCATGCGGACGGTGATTCGATCGTAAGCTTGGCCGTCGGCCATCCGGAAGGCTGGGACATAGCGGACAAAGGGGGCATCGAGGTCAACGATCCCGCGGTCCACCAGGATCATTGTCGCGATGGTGGCAAAGAGCTTGCTGCCTGACGCCAGGCCCAAAAGGGTTTCGGTGGTGGGCGCCAGATTCCGGCTTTTGTCGATGGAGCCGAAGGCCTCAGCCCAGATGATGCGCTGGTCATCGACCAGGGCGAGCGAGACGGCGGAGGGACCGCCTTCTGCCACCAGGTTCCTGGCGATTTCGGCGCGGATATCGGCAATGGTTGCCTCGTAGTTTGGTAACCGGTAGAAAGTTGTATTATCCATTTTCCAGTACAGATCGGAAGAATCATTCGGATAAGCAGAATGATTCAGAACAAACGCATAGGTGGCACCCTGATAATTGACACAGGAAAATTTCAAAGCCAGATTGTCTTCAACACGGATGCAATCATCGCCCGATTGGATCTGTCTGAATGCTGCGGCATCAATTTTCCAATACAATCCGGTATCGTGCGGTGAAAAAATAAGCGGAGTCTGATATTTTGCGCCCTGATATTCAACACAGATATTGAGTTTCAGATCATTTTCCACTGGGATACAGTCCGCGCTGAGGTCGCCAGGATTGACCATCGTCATGATTGTCAGAATAAAAATTGCTGCAATACAATTTCGTTTCATAATTCCTCTAAAATATCAGTTTAATGAAAGTATCTGACTGTATAACGACCGAGTTGGCTGTCATTCTCACCAATACGAACCTTGTTTTATTCATCAGATGGTGGATTCTTGGATAAGCTCTTTTCTAATTTCTGCTCCAACCACTTGCTTGTTGGTGTGCCATGTTGTTTAATGCCTGAAAATACTTCTTCTCGAAAGAACACAATGGTCACCACAAAAATCCAAGTGATTACAGGAAATAATATCCGATTTTCCCACAGAGATTGAAATAAAAATACACACGATAATAACACAGTTGTCACAGTCTTCTCTGCCAAATTTTTAGAAAATTTTGCAATAATTTTTAAACATAACAACATATTAACAAACATCCATATCCATGAGAAAATTTCACCTGTATATCCATATCCTAAAATATAGATTTGAGAATAACTCCCCCACCCTCTTGGATACATATCAAATACTAAATGGGAACCAATTGCCATGCTCACTCCAATTGTTACCCATTGAAACTGAGGTTTCAATGACATTAAGAGAATCAACGGCAATAAGGCACTGTGGCTGAGAAATGAACGATGTCTCAAAAAAGCTAACACTTGGTCAATATCTGGAAACTTAGATGTAAGTGCTGCAACTATGAGGCATAAGATACTATGTTTAATCAAATGTCCCATCTTGATTCTTTTTCACGAGTAGAAATTTAACTCCGTATCCAATCGCAAACAGTACACTGACAAACACCAACAACGCTGTGAACGATACTCCATGCATGCGAATACGTACTGGTAAAATTGCTATAATCAATCCTATTACGCCTATACCAATCAAAATTTGACCAATTTTCTTTTGGCTCAACATGTCGGTTTCATTCATATATTTTTCCAATTATTCCAAAGTATATTGTATCGGTTTGATATATAATGACAGCCAACGACACGGGTAACCTGCGGCGGCCACTGAACTACCATCTAAGAACGCTGCTCCTCGCCGTCAGGTTGACCCGCTTGTTATGTGTTTAAATTCGTACAGTTTGCAACGATATTAACCACTGTCTCAATTTCAATAAATACGTTGGATGATGGTCTTTCCACCATTGGCTACATACATAATAGTTTCCACCAAATGATTCTTTAGACCAATAACGGCCTCTTCCTGTATCATCTTTATAACCTTGTTGAGTATTCCTTATCAGAGGAAACTGTAATGAAAAGATATTCTTACAATAATCTTTGTCTTGTAAATTTGCTATTTCATCACCTGCAAGCACGTTATTATTGAGCAAAAGACGCATTATTTTCTTCACATAGTTTTGCACACTTTCAGATTGTTCCTTTGACACTGGGACGGAGATATTGCCAATTTTGATATATTCGCCAACCGCACCAGGGAGAACAGAGGATGGTTCAGTAGGTTCAACTATTGGTACTTGAGGGCTTGCCTGGCAAATTTGCGCGGAGCTAATTTTGCTTATTATATTGAATAGTTTTATTGATCTTGCGAACAGCTCGCTGCTGTCAGACTCGCAGATGGTTTTAGCTAAAGTTGTCTGGGCTATTTCTGTATTGAACTTGTCATTGGAATAATAATAAAAATCTATGTTTTCAGATTGGAAATCATGCGTCAATACCTCGAAATATTCTTGGATATATTTTTCTGTTGCAGGATTAACCTTTGGCGAACAAAATGCTATGGAATATTTATAGTTAGGAAAATAACACTTAAGAGTTATGTAACCCCTTAATAATTTTTTAAAAATTCTATTTTTCGTTTCAATTTTACTTCCATACTGCAAACCATTTTCATGAAATGCAACTTCAAAT
>CAIMCT010000394.1 GCA_903839535.1 uncultured Desulfobacteraceae bacterium | reverse complement strand
CCCAGGGCTTCGACGTGAGCTCAGTCGAACGGCAAACGACTTAGGAGTGGCGCCCTGGGTTATATAGTTGCAAAAGAAAACCGTCCGCGAGAATAAGATTTTCAAGGTATATCCCATTTTTCGGACGGAATGGATTTCACAATCAAAATTGAACTTATATAAGATATTCCTTAACATAACGTGAGTTCGATCTAAGCATGCGCCAATAATGCTGGTCTTTCGATGATGTCAATATTGAGACAAGGCTTTTTTGGAAAAAAAGAATATGCAATAAGACCTGAAAGCAGGTTGGTGACGAAATTCTCAAAGCTTCGATGTCTGGTATGTTCGATCTGGCAAATATTTTTCAGTTCATCATTAACGGTCTCAATCAGAGCTCTTTTCTTGAGTAATATTTTGTCATGAATATGCATCAGGCAGTTTTTCATGTTTTTGCGTATTTTGGTAATCAGGTGTATTCCATCAATAAAAAGCTGTTCAAATAGTGTTTGGCTGATGTATCCTTTATCACCAAAGAGTTTACCAAAGATTCGTTCATGGAATGATTTCTGCTTAAGTGGTTCCCTGTCATTGATATTTCCCTGGGTAATCATAAAATCGAGGATTTCTCCCTTATCATTGATGATCAGGTGCAGTTTGAACCCAAAGAACCAACCGATGGAGCATTGTCCTTTGGTTGCCATGCCTTTAAAAACCTTGTTGGAGTGTTCCCTGCGTATATGGCATACTTTCAATGGAGTGGAATCAATAAAAGAAATCCCGGTGCAGGCTCCCAGGCAAAAGGTTTTAAGAAAAATTGCCATTGGCATAACAGCCTTTTGCTGAAGCTCAACGAATCGATTATAAGAAACAGTTTGAGGAAACTCTTTTTGAAGATGTGCCATTACATAATTGATATAGAAGTGTTTGATATTTCTGAATTGGCCTGCATGAAACAGGATCATGATCGTGATAACCTCGCTGTCTGACAACTTAAACGAACGGTTTCTTCGTTTTTTTCCATCGTTCTTATCCAGTACATGACCCACCTTAACTTTATCAAATTCAATGCAAAAATCGTCAACAATACAGAAAATTTCGGTAATTTTATCGATGCTAAACATAGGGATAAATATTAGTTATATATTTGATTGTTAGATGTTTAAATATATAAAATATCCCTATGTTTACAAACTATTTCTAATATTTCTTACATCGAACTCACGTTATTTTAAAATGTATTTTGAAAAATAAAAACGCGTATTTACGTGAAAACGCGTGATTGATGATTTGAAAAAGAAACAATCTGGCAACACATAAAACCGGTCGGCTTCCTGCTGAGAAGTTGACATTGGCATTTGACCCGGTATCGAATCAGATAGTTACCGGTTTGTTTGGAATGAGATACTGGAACTGAAAATTGATGCAGCAAAGAGCGTTGCTATAACTTGTTTTTAGAAGAGGAGCTGAAGTCTGTTTGTATTAACGTGGGTTCGAAATAAGTGATAGACACAATACGTGTGAATAAAGCTCTTTTTTTTGCCCCAATTCTCTGCCTGCGGGTTGCAGACAACTCTTCCCCATTATGGGAAGGGAGTTTGACCAACGGTAACTCTGAGAAGACCTCCTATAAAGAACATAAATTCAAAACTTGCAGAATGAAAAGTCTCCTGTCTGCTGTCGGGGGTGCAACCCAAAGAGGTGCAGCTAATCAAATCAATGCTGTTTAGATGCTTCTATATTGAAATTAATTAATTAGCAGCCCTTCAATCAGCTTTTTAACTTGTGTGACGGCTTCAGGAATAGCCGCCTCAACTTCCGGAGTCAGGTCCATTCCCATATCCTGAAAGTCTTTTACAGAAATGGCTACAAGGAAAATTTCGGGCATATTTCCCAACAGGAAAGCGGCATCAAGCAGGTCTTTCAGGCCAACTTCGTGGGCACTCAGCTGCTTTGGAAAATCTTTGGCATACTTCGGTTTCAAGACTCTCACATGACCAGCGGGGAAATCATCAAGCGAGGCATCAATCATGACTACTGTTGTGTAGGATTGGATAAATCCAAGGAGATGAAATCCACCGGTTCCTCCATCCATCAAGTCGGCTTTGGTGTACCCATCCTTTTCAAGGGCTGAAACTACATGAATTCCAATGCCTTCGTCATTCAGCAAGATGTTTCCT
>CAIMCT010000393.1 GCA_903839535.1 uncultured Desulfobacteraceae bacterium | reverse complement strand
TACTTTTAGAGAGTACCCCAGTTTATCCATATCTTTTTGAGGAACACCTGCTACAAAATTTTTTTTTGAATCAATTCCGCCAATTAGTAATCGCTCCTGCAATGCAACGACCGCCATCTGGTTCAGATGTTTTGGATGCACTTTCAGATCAGAGCTTTCGCATAACTTACTGAAACTATTTTCTTTATTCGGATCTCTGGATTTGACTCCATTGGGGTTATCTTTGAAAAAAGTATTCAGTACATATTCGCCTACATCTATCGCCGTTTTATAATAGGAGCTACCGATTTTTTCATTGATATATTCAACGGCTTCTTTAATTATGGCATCTTCAGTTGTCTTTTTGCTTTCAATTTCATTTGACATATTCATTACCTTTCATCTATTGGGTTTTGACTTCAATGTGCATTCTAACCATAACATTCATTGTATTGTCAAGAAGAAAGTAATTTCTGTTAAGGCATATTACCAAACTGTACTTTCATGAAATCATGAAAGTGAACCTTTAACGTTAATATACCAGCGTGTTATAAGATGTTCTCATTCGGTTATGCCAGATATATATGAAGAAATATTGAAAGGACTTAAGATGTTACAGAAAAGGTTTAGTACCATAAGATTACCCATGGGCGTTATTACAATCAGGTCTTCTCAGTCATGATTCTCATACTCCAGCGGGTCTTTATCGGATATAATAAGCACCAGGAAGAATTTTTAAGAATTTCCAAAAGTAGTTTAGTTATTCATATGTTTTGATAACGGCGATATTCTTGATTTGACGTTTCTGATTCTTTTTGGTTAGTTTCTTCTTTTGAAACGGCGATATTATTATTTACAATCTACTCTTGTCTTAAAATTATTTGCCAAAAAGTTCATAGAAAATTTAAAAAAATGGGCACCGGTTACTCCCCGGAAAATCCTCGTTTTGAAAAAATTTGCTTATTTTGGTTTAGCAGTTCTTCTATTATCTCGTTTGACGCTGGAGAAGTTTTAACAGCATGGTGGAGGTGCAGTGTTACTTTGCTTGTTGGCTGATACTGGGGCTTTTGATATTCCACTTGATATGATATAATATGGTTTAATATATAAATATCATCTTTCAAAATATAACGGCAAGGTAATAATCGTGGTCAAAAAAACTGGATATGATAAGTCCGGCATTAAAAAAAAGAAACGCCCGCATCTTGGGGATATAATTATTGAAAGATATGGGAAGAAAATTAAATCTGGTTATGATGATCTTGAACGGTTTGAATTGATAGATCATTTAATAAAACCTGTTCTTCACTTCAAATTCACTGGAAACAAGCGCACCATCATTGAAGTTTACGATTTAATATCTGAGTTTCCTTATGCTTTTATTATTCGAACGACAATGGGTCTGAATATCTGGAGTCTGCCTGAACAGGGAACAAGAACCGCGCATGTGTACATTTCCCGATTCATGGATTTTATTGTCTTCATCAGGGATAATGAGAAAAATATTTCCGATGATATGTGGGGATTACTCTATGGCTATCCGTTGTCTTTGAGTGAAAATGCTTTAGAATCTGTGGAGAATCTCTGGTAGTAATGCTGATTCTTATCTCAGGGGATTGCTATGGCTATCCATTGGCTGAGATTCACCAGTATGTATGGGATACCTGGAGAAGCTCAGCCAGATGAATAATGAAGGCGGGTAAGTTATTGAGTTTTTATCGCCGTTACCAAGGTTCCAACTTAATTAGAAACAACTCCGAATTTTGTAACTTCAAAGTAGACATTTTCATCGGTAGAAAGAGCCTGACGGTATTCCAAATCCACCCATAAATGAGTGATTCCATCCGGAAAAAGCATATCATGAATATAGATTTTAAAATCACTGGATAATGTTGATGTTACACATGAAAAAGAAGGATTTTCTATAACTTTAAGATTTGTTAATTTAAAAAGTATCAACATAGGATACGTAGGATTGACCTCATTAACTAAATCAGCCAAAAATGATAATGTCTTCAATGCCGGATCAATATAAGAAAGATAGGGTATATGGAGCAATGAATTACCATCTATCGTTGCCGTACATGCAGTTGGCTTAGGCTGTCCCCCACGAACAGCGCGGACATAGTAACTGCCGTCCTTATAGAAGTACTCGTCGCTGGCGTGGCTGAAGCGCACACCCCACGCAGCGCGCGCATCGTTCGCGTAGGTAATAGAAGACCAATAAAAGGACGAACGTGTATCTGGAAAGAACATTTGATTGATTGTTGGCGGAGTCTGGGTGGAGTCCACCAGGGTCTTTAGCTCATTCAATGTGGGCAACCGCCAATCAGTATAGCCTGCAAAAGAAAGAGATTCACAGTAGGAAATTGCTTGATCCCAGTTATATGTGTTTGGTGCGGTAGCTTGCTGCCATATCAGACTGGAAGAGGTATCAGTGACAGTACCATTGCCGTTATCCACATATGATGATATTGGTGGTGCTTGTGTCACAGTAACTTCTGTCGGACTACTCTTTGCACCGGTCGCCGTTACCCGAATCGTTCCAGTACGCGATGATGTGCTGGTGTTGGCCGTGAAACTACAATTGATGGTTCCGGTATCTATTCCGCCTGTATTAGGTGCGATCGAAAGCCAACTGCCTCCGGATGTTACGAAGGCTTGCCACGGCATGGTTCCGGTTCCGGCGGTGTTGGAGACAGTGAATGTGGTGGTACCTGCATCTTTTGTTACCATCTGACTCAACGGAGAAATAACCAAATTATCCAATGACCCAGGCTGTCCCCCACGAACAGCGCGGACATAGTAACTGTTGTACTTAAGGAGGTAGTCGTCGGAGCCGAGGTTGAAGTGCACGCCCCACACGTGGATCGTAAAGTAGGAGTGGGTAGTAGAAGACCAATAAAAGGACGTAACCCAACCAGGAATGAAGGACGAAACCGTTCCAGGAAAGAACGTGCGATTGATTGTTGGATTATAGCCCCAGCTTTTGTCCACCAGGGTCTTCAGCTCATAAATTGTGGGCAACCGCCAGTCCTTATAGCCGGCCAGAGACATGCCACCACAGTATGACTTTGCTCCGTCCCAGTTCATTTCACTAGGGTCTGTCCCCTGCTGCCACATCAGTCTGGTTTCTAAATCTGTGACCGTACCATCGCCGTTGTCCCAATAAGCGGAATCCGGCTTGGCCCAAACAACCGTCGTAACCATCATAAAAATAAAACAAAAGATACTTACCCATTTTTTGATCATGTCGTTTCTCC
>CAIMCT010000392.1 GCA_903839535.1 uncultured Desulfobacteraceae bacterium | reverse complement strand
GTAGAGCCGGCATCTTGCCGGCTGCTGCAGCCGGCAGGATGCCGGCTCTACTTGCACTCCCTCCCCAGCGGGGGAGAGTTGGGGGGTTCAAAAGCGCAAATTACACCAGCTCTCAGTATAATATGAAGGATGCCTGAAAAGTTTATCATTACTGGAACTGCGACAGCATGGTTTATCAAAATCAAATTCAGGAAGCTGTTGAAGCTATTGTCAGCACGATTCATCCGATATCTATCGTGTTGTTTGGTTCGGTGGCAAGGAATGGGAAAGGCAATGACCTGGACCTGATGATCGTGATTGACGAAAAGCATGCCTCCGTTACGGAAACCCAGATGGTAGTTCACCAATGCCTGGCGGGCTGTTACAGTCGATTTGCCGTTGATCCATTTGTGGTAGCCCTGGATGCATTGCATCAGGTATCTTCACGAAGAAGCCCGTTTTTGCGGATGATTGTCAGAGAAGGAAGGGTCATTTATATGAAAGATGCAAATCGTGAATGGATACGGCAGGCACAGGAAGAACTGGATATGGCGGACTATCTTTTTCAGGGAGAATACTATAAAGGGTGCTGCTATCATGCACAGCAATCTTTAGAAAAAGGCATCAAGTCCAGGCTGTTGGGAAAGGGATGGGAGTTGGAAAAAACGCACAGTGTCGCGCGCCTGGTTGCGATAGGCCGGGAATTCAAGGTTCGGCTCGGCTTGAGTGATGAAGATATTGTTTTTATGGACAGCATTTACAGGGGGCGTTACCCGGCTGAAGAAGGATTGCTACCGTTCAGAGAGCCATCGGCCTCGGATGCTGAAAGGGCGATTCATATTGCCGGGAGGATTGTCAAATCCAGAAAAGGTGGTGTCTGAGTCATCAGGTGCGCCCCGTCCCATCATATGCGGGTGTGTCAGATACTGAAGGTAAAAAAAAGGTAAACCATGATCGCAGAAGTCAACCTGGTATTCAAGTCCGTGGCGGATGAACTCTGTCTTTCGGAGCCGGAACTTATTACACAAAGTTTGCGGGCGTTGCTGGAAAGCCAGCTCATTAAGATCAATGCGCAAATTCTTGCCATACATGGTGAATATGGTATTCGTTCTGTTGAAGAAATGGATGCCTTTTACCGGAATGGTAAACTGGAAGAAGCAGACTCATGGCGTGATTTTCAAAGGTTGGATCACCTGGAGTTCGAACGAGATAAACTTGAGATTCTATTTAGGACATTGGTGTCAGTCTGATGGATATCATTCGATTGCACCGGATCGCGATAACAGACTATGCCGACATTGTAATTGGTTCCATCGTGACCGGGGTCAACGAGCTTCGAATTTTTATTAAAGACGGAAGCTTTGTTGACATATGGTATTCGCTGAAATTGTCGGGACGATACAGTTTTCACTGGGAGCGTATGGCAATTGACGGCACAATCTACCGACATGATAATGCGCCTCATCAAAGATGGAATGTTGTGACAACATTTCCCTATCACTTTCATGATGGCAGAGAAGGTAATGTTCGGGATAGCTATCTTGATCCAGCACCTGATAAAGCACTGCACGAATTTTTGACATTTATCCGCAACAAACTGAACGACATTAGCTTCGAAAGATGACGATCAAAATCCTTTTTGGTCAAAACTATCCGGCCATATGTGGGTACCCGTTCACTCCCCTCTCTCAGCGGGAGGGGCTGAATGCTTACGAAACAGCCGTTTGTAAAGACAGGTTTTTATTGACAGGCGGCGTTCATTTTTCTATAGCATTCATAAAATATTGCGATCTGAAAGTGGAGACTCGACATGAAGCTGATCGACATTTACCCCATTGAAAAATGGACAGCGTTTGAAAAGAATATTCATGAAAAATCCGGGATGGATGCCAATGTTTTCAATCCGGATGGCATACGCATCACAGAATACAAGGAATGGGTAAACCGGCTGTGTCCGGCTATTAAGGCAATCGACAAAGGCCAAAGTTATATCTGCGCCATCGCCCACATGAACATTGCCGTTCAGGCCATGCAAACCCGAGTGCCAGCCATTGAAGAATGCGATGCAGGGCTGATCAAACTGGTAGTTCCCATATTTATAGGAGACGAATTTGTGGGTGCTGTCGGCGCATGCGGATTGTTGGCCGAAGACGGAGAAGTGGATGCTTTTCTGATCAACAAAACAACCGATATGAACGAAGATGTCATCCAAAATCTTTCCGAAGGCATTGGAACCATTTCCAGGCAAAAGGCGGAAGCGCTGGCCGAGTACATTCAGCAGGAGCTTTGCAACATGCTTTCGCCATCTGTTAGAGGAGATTGAAAGTGAATTCATCCATGAAACAGGTTATGGTGGTCGGCGGCGGCGTTTCAGGACTTAGCGCCGCCGTTGATCTGGCGCGATTGGGTATAGCCGTTGAACTGGTTGAAAATTCTGGGTCGCTGGGCGGTCATGCAGCCCAGTTGTCCTGCAAGGCGACGGATCACTGCGTTTCCTGCGGCGCCTGCGTGGTGGAAGAAAAGATTCGGCAAGCGACCGGCGATGCCAATATTCGGGTACATCTGAATTCCAGCGTCGTCAACAACAACAGCAATGATGTCAACCGGAGAAAGCGTTTTGATGTCACCCTGAAGCAGGATCAGGAAATGCAGCATATCGAGGTGGATGCTGTTCTGATAGCTTCCGGATTCGCCCCCTTTCATCCCGCAAACAAACCTTACGGATATGGGCGGTTTGAAAATGTGATGACGACTCTGGAACTCGACCTGATGCTGCGTAAAAGCGGCGCGGTCAAACGGCCATCTGACGCGGCATTCCCCCGGAATATGGCCTTTATCCAGTGTGTGGGAAGCAGGGATTCCAGCTTGGGTCATCTGTGGTGTTCAAAAATATGCTGCGGTGCGGCGCTTCGAATGGCAAGCTGTATTCAAAACCGCCAACCGGGAATGAAATCCACTTTTTTTTATATTGACATTCAAAATTTCGGGAAGAATTTTCAAACTGATTATGCTGATATGCATCGGCATATCCTGATCCGGTCCATTCCGGCCGACGTGTTGAAGACGGCGGACGACCGGCTGAAGCTGTCGTATTTTGATCCGGACACTCAGGCATATCAGGAATCCATTTTTGATATGGTGATCCTGTCCGTCGGGCTAACGCCTTCCGTATCCACCCGGAATCTGGCTGCCATGCTAAACATCGACATGTATGGCTTTGCCTATGCCAGGAAAACACCCATCCCTCTTCCAGCAGGTGTTTTTGCAGCGGGAGCCGCCCTTGAGCCAATGAGCATCGCCGAATCGGTTTTAAGCGCCGGAAAAGCCGCAAGCGATATCTTTCACTACATGAAAACCTCGTAACAGATATAAGGTGATAATTTGAAAGAACGAACGCTTCTTCTTGGAAACGGGCCTGTTGCTTCGGGTATTGCAAAAGCGCTGCTGTCCGGATACGCTGTTGTAGCCGACACTCTTGTGGCCGACACAAGAGTGTCGGCTACAAGTGCATCGGCTATTCCTGTCATGCTGGTAACCCAGGATACGGTCGCCTCCGTGGTTATGGGTGATACATCACCTCTTTTTGAAGTCCAAACGGAAACGCGCATAAGTCACTGCACCGGTTCTGCAGGAGATTTTCAGGTGATTCTCAGTAACCCGTTTGGCAGCACCCCACAGACATTTACAAATATCGTCATTGCCGAAGATGGCATTCAAAGACCCCTTTTTTCCCTTTACGGACTGAGCGCCTCCCCAACAGTTTTGTCCCTTTCTGAATTCCGGCATATCCTTGATTCCCCCCCAGTGTCGAAACATGCACTGTCCGCGGGAAAGACCGCTGTCTTTATCGTTGGCCTTGCAGTGGAAAGCCATCCGCATCTTGTTGAAGCCGTCATGGAATCCTGCCTGAAGCTTCAGACGGAGCTGGGAATGAAAACCATGATCCTGACCCGAAACCTCAAGGTCGGAGCATCTGGCCTGGAAGCGTTGTATCGCCAAACTCGTGAAGCCGGCGTGGTTTATTTTAAGTTTTCTGATACACTTCCGACCTTTCAACAGGATGCAGATGGGAAAGTCCGAATTGCGTTTGTGGACGATATCACGCGAATGCCGTTTACCGCTGAGGCGGACATTACGGTGGTGGATGAAGCGATTGACCCTTCGCCATACCTGAAGGATCTATCCCGGATATTCTGCATAGACACAGATTCTTATGGATACATTCAGTCGGACAATGTCCACCGGCTAAGCGTATTCACCAACCGCAAAGGTATTATGGCCGCGGGTGCTTCACGGGGGATGCTGTCACCTTCCACATGGCAGGCCGAAGTTCAGGAAACCGCCATCACTTTGCTCTCTTTGACAAAAGGAAAGCTGACAACCCCGGGCAACAAGGCCGAAATCCATGCCGGCGCTTGCGTCCGCTGTCTGACCTGTTTCAGGCTCTGCCCCTATCATGCAATTACGCTTAATACCCGACCGGTCGTGATAACAGATGCCTGCGAGCGCTGCGGCATGTGCGCTGCAGAATGCCCCGCAAAAGCCATCCGTATTGAAGACCTGCGTGTTCAGGCAATTTCAGAACTCCTTCGGCCAATTCCATGCAGAGACAATAACGATTCATTTATCCCTTTTCTGGTTGCTTTCTGCTGCAGCCGATCCGCAGGCCGTGCAAAAGAGCTTGCCATTCTGTCCGGGCTGAGCCTGCCAGAGAGGTTGTCCATCATTGAAGTGCCGTGTTCAGGCAGCATATCCGCTGAATATCTCCTGGCGGCTTTTCGGCATCAGGCAGACGGCGTTCTGGTACTTACCTGTCATGAAGGCAACTGCCATTCGGAGCGGGGAAATATTCTCGCCAAACGACGCACGGCGCATCTAAAGCTTATGCTAAAACAAATCGGCATTGACCCGAACAGACTTCTTCTGAAAACCCTGGCATCGAACATGGCCGCTGAATTTGCCGAAACCACCAGTAAATTCGAAAAGCAGATTGCAGAAGCTGGACCCTTAAGAATCGCCAGGCAAGGTTAACTCAACTGACTACTTTCATTCGTATTGGATCATCATAATGACTACAAACGAACCCATTTCCATGAATCTCCTGAATCAGGACCTGTTCAAGAACTGGCCTTTTGATCAGGACCATTGTCTGACCTGCGCCTTATGCTCCAGTTCCTGTCCGATCTCGGGCATTGACGGATTTGATCCCCGAAAAATCATTCGCATGGTTTCGATGGGACTGCAAAGTGAACTGGTGGAATCCCGATGGCCCTGGATTTGCACGATGTGCGGAAAGTGCGAACATGTTTGCCCCATGGGCATTCACATTCCGGATATGATGCGGGCGATCCGCTCCCTCAGGGACAGGGACAAGGTGCCAGGAATTCTTCACAAAGGGCTGGATGCCGCCCTTAAAACCGGCAACAATCTGGGACTACCCAAAGAAGATTTTGTCTTCATCCTTGAAGATGTGGCGGATGAAATCCGCCAGGAACCAGGATTCGAAGGGTTTGCCGCCTCTGTTGACAAGCAGGGGGCCAACATCATGACCACCATTCACAACAAGCTGGTCAACACCCATACCGAAGACCTCAAGCACTGGTGGAAAATATTTTATGCAGCCGGTGAAGACTGGACCGTCCCTTCCGAAAACTGGGAAGGAACCAACTGGGGCATGTTTACAGGAGATGACCCGGCCATGAAACTAATGTCCGGCCGGATTGCCGAAAACATGGTCAGGCTCAATGCAAAAAACCTCTTGTGGCCGGAATGAGGGCACGCATATCTTGCGACCAGGTCTGGTCTTGAAAAATGGTATCCTGAATCACTGAAATCTTTTGGAACTTACACTGTATTTGATCTATTGATGGCATACATTCGGGAGGGAAGAATTCACCTGGACAAATCCCGGTTTAGCAGCGTTCTGGCCACCTATCACGATCCCTGCAACTACGGCAGGAAGGCTGAGCGAATTTTTGGACAGGGTTTCTATGATGAGCCCAGGTGGATAATTAGCCAGTGCATGGAAAACTGGGTGGATATGTACCCCACCCGGGACAGCCAGTACTGCTGTGGCGGGGGCGGCGGAACGCTGACGACCGGCTACAATGCCGAACGGATTTTTTACGGAAGGAAAAAAATGGAGCAGATTCAAGCAACCGGGGCATCCATGGTGATTGTGCCATGCCATAGTTGCCACGGCCAGTTGAATGCCATCAAAGCTGAGTATGGCATGGAAAATCTTGTGGTAAAATATCTATGGGAGCTTGTGGCGGACTGTCTGTGAAAAACTACACCACACCCTGAATCTGGGCTGATGAAAAAAACAGGCAATTTTAAAAGAGCATCGTCCATGAAATTCCCCTACGGTATTTTCGATTTCAAGGAAATTGTAACGCAGAATTATTTTTACTGCGACCGGACGAATTTTATCCAGCCTATTGAAGAGACAGGCAATTATCTGCTGTTTATACGGCCCCGCCGCTTTGGGAAAAGCCTGCTGCTCTCCATGCTGGAGCATTATTACGATGTGGCGATGGCGGATCAGTTCGATACGATTTTCGGACCTTTGAAAATTGGACGGCAGCCTACGCCGCTTCATAATCGGTTTTTTATTCTGAAATGGGATTTTTCCAGTGTCGATCCATCCGGAAGAGCTAATGATATTCGAAAATCCCTTCATGACCATGTGAATTCATGTATTCAGTCTTTCTCTCTGCACTACCAGGCGTATTTACCCATTGCCGCTAAAACTGATTCCAATAATGCAATTAACTCCATACGATCCCTGATCGATGCTGTACGCCAGACACCATATTCCGTATATCTGCTGATCGACGAGTACGATAATTTCGCCAATGAAGTCATGATGGATATCTCGGAGGGTTTAAAAATCTACGAGTCACTGGTCTATGAAAAAGGACCGCTTAAAACCCTGTTCAAAGCTGTGAAATCTCTGTCTGTCAGCACCGGCTTTGCCAGAACCTTTATAACCGGCGTATCTCCGGTAGTGTTGAGCGATATCACCAGCGGGTATAACATTGCT
>CAIMCT010000391.1 GCA_903839535.1 uncultured Desulfobacteraceae bacterium | reverse complement strand
GTCCCGCAAAAGCCATGACATACCGATCACACCATTCATGGGTGTACGAATTTCATGGCTCATATTGGCCAGGAACTGGCTCTTGGCAATGTTTGCAGCCTCTACCTGTGCGTTAGCCAGCAAAAGATTCTCCTCCGCCAGCTTGCGGTCGGTGATGTCGCGGCTGATGCCAAGCAATCCGATCAGTGTTCCATCCTGTCCCAAATAAGGTGATTTAGCGGTGTGTAGCAGGATTTTTCGCCCATCGGGATAGGTGATCCATTCCTCGTTGTGCCGCGCCCGGCCCAACTCCAGCATGCGTTTGTCGTTATCCATGAAAGCGTCCGCGATGTCCTTGTCAAAAAGATCGTAGCTGGTCATTCCGATAATTTCATCCCTTGATTTACCGACAAATTCGGCAAAGGCAGGATTGCACCCCAGATAAACGCCATTGATATCCTTGAAGAAGATAATGTCGGGTATTGAATCGAGCAAGGAATTAATCAAATCGGACTGCCGTCTGATCTCCGCTTCCCTCTGCCTTAGCTTGCTGATATCGTGTGTGACTGCGATGATTTCCTGAAAATCGCCATTGCTGCTATACACAAAGGTCATGGTAACGTCGGTCCAAATCGTCGATCCATCTTTGCGCCGTTGTTCAAGTTCTATTTGATATTCTGGTATGGGAAGTCCGGCCTGGATGTCATCAATGTTTTTAGCCATCATTTCCACTGCCATGGAAAAAGAATCCGGGCAAACGAACTCTTCCCAAGATAGCTGCATGACATCTTCCGGAGTATAGCCCAGCATTTTAAACACAGATGGGCTAATATAGGTAAATCTGCCGTCAATATCCATGATCCAGATGATATCGCCGACGTGTTCAGCAAGCAGGCGGTACCGTTCCTCGCTGATCCGCAGATTTTCTTCCATCTTCCTATGTTCAGTAAGATTCAGGTATTGAAAGATCGTATTGACTACATTGCCTTCTGAGTCAAGGACTGCTGATATCGTCACATCGAGCGTAGCTTGTATTGAACTCTTCAATGCCAGATCCTGAATCAGTGATGTATCATATTCTATCGTAAACCGGACCATGTGGCCTTTTTCAAATACCTCGCGTACCAGAGGCATCATGCTCTGATCTTCAAACTGTCTGTCACGAAAAATGTTGTATTTGCCAATTATTTCATCGTCGCTGATGCAGAGTCGGTCACGCAGAGCCTGGTTGGTGCGAATAAGGGTACCCTTGTTATCGGATACCCACATGGAAACAGGACTGCTTTCGATGATGCCGTCTAAAAAAGTGTTTAAGCCATTCAGTGCCTGGCTTGCATTTCGCCTTTCAATTTCTCTGCTTCGTTCCTGACGTAAGGTCAGTCGGTAGATAAAGAACCCTCCTATCATCAGAACCACTGTTAAGCTGTGTGGAACCTTGACCTTATTCCACCATTCGGTAAGCATTTCCGACATGGGCATTGTGATAAACAAAGTAATCGGGAAATGTTCCAGGCGTCGAAATGAATTTAAATGGTCAGGTCCATCGAGACTGCTGGGTCCTTCCACATAGCCTTTGACCGGAAAATTCTGCTGTCTCAGGTAAGTAATGAGAGCGCCAGTCCTCGGTATTCCATAGATTTTCTCCATTTCCAGTTTGTCGGTTACGGGGTAACGACTGACCAGGAAACCGTCGTCGCGCATGAGACCGAGTGCGGCTTTCTTTGTAAACGGCGCTTCCTTCCAATAACTTTGCAATATTCCGACAGGCAAGTTGGCGCTGATAATATATTTCAGTTTGTCTTCTTTGTTGCTGATCACATATCGAAGAGGAATAGTCCACTGATTGTGGACAGGACATACATTCGGTTGACCGATACTGACGGGTTGATCTTCCTGGATTTCAGTACGAAATTTTTGAAACGATAGCTCCAGTGCAAACGTCGGCAGCGTCTGGCCGGACGGTGCTGTCGCTGCAAACAGTATTTGGCCGTCATCCCGAATGACACTGATGTCAAACAATTCAAGGTGGCTTTCACTGAATCGTTTGACAAGAGTAAAGGCATGATCAATATCGATCTGGTCATCACTTCCAATTATTTCATGGCGTAGCACGAGCATACCGTTTTCAAGTTGCATAAAGTAGGTGTCAATGGCCTTTGCCTCCAACTCCATGATGTTCTGCAAATCGTGTAATCGGTCTGCTTTTACTTCTTGCCAGAACTGCCAGGAAAAAACAGAAGCATAAATGGTCAGGAGCAACGCCAAAGTGCTTACAGCCCAGTTAAGG
>CAIMCT010000390.1 GCA_903839535.1 uncultured Desulfobacteraceae bacterium | reverse complement strand
TTCCCTTTGGAAAATTAAATGGGCCTCAAACAGAGGCCCATTTAATCCGATAATTCATTCCTGCTTGTCAACCTTTTCTGAAAATTTTATGCCTTTTTAACTCAAATAAACTGAAAGCCAACATTATAAACGCTGCGCTTGCGGGTGATCTGACGGCGGTGAAGTTGTGCATAGAGAGATTGATTCCTACGGCAAAGGATATGCCTACCGATTGTATCTTACCGAAAGTGAAAACGATTGCCGATTTACCCAAAATCACCGAATCACTATTGAACGCAGTCTCTAATGGCGAGATTGGGCCGTCCGAAGCTGAGAAGATTGTTAAAATAGTCAGTGGACACGTCCAGGCGCTCCAGCTATCGGAATTTGAAACACGGTTGACAGAATTGGAAAATTCAGCCGGTGTGAAAAGAGGTGGAAAATGACACCAAAAGAAATGGATCGGCGGTTGGATGTTTTGGAGAACAGGTTATCAATAGAATATGTTGCTCCAGTTTGTTGGATTTATTTTGGAAAAGATTCGGAAGTGAGCGGTTGGCGACACAAAGAAACCGATGAAATCTTTTGCAGGGAGACTGATGAAGCGAGTGATGAGTTGAGGGATCGGATTCTTGCATCAACCATGAATGATAGAAACCAGGTTTTTATCGCAATAATGTGAGGTGGTTATGACGAAAGAGCTTTTGCGTGGTACTATCCGCAGCCTGTTGAAACCCATTGATAGGCTGTAAGACCACGGCGTTTGTGAAACCCAATAAAACACTGCAAGACCAGTCAGCTATTGAAACCCATGCCCCTGATGCAAGACCACGATTAAACTGAAACCCATAAAGGGGATGCAAGGCTACCAGCCTGTTTCAATCCATGAACAGATGATAAGCAAGACAAGAAGGAGAATCCTTTCCCTCCCCTGAGCTTTCTCTTTGTCCTGCGATTTACTCCCTGGGCGCAAAACACCCTACCTACCACTTTCCCCTCCAGCAGACAAATTCCACAAAAACAGAGGCAGCGTTCAAAAAAACGGGTAACTATTCGGGTAACTTTTTGAGGCATGTTCGGATATTAAGTTATTACAGTAAGTTACAAGTCAATGGGATAGATAAAGTAATTTCATCGCCCTGGATATTCCAACGAATGCGATCCTTCGTTCTTCTTCGATGTCTCCACATACATTGGGCATCACCCCATCCACAAATCCAATACAGAATACGACCGGGAACTCCAGCCCCTTTGATTTATGGATCGTCATCAGTGACACACCAGCTTTATCATTTCTCGTTTGATCTCTGAATGAATCAGTATAATTGAGAAAAGTTGGTATGTCCTTATATTTCGATGCTGCAATCTGCAATTCGTTCAGGTTTGCGATCAGATTGTCATCTGGACTTGGAATGTCATATTCCGAGATCCATCGGTCATAGTCAAGTGTTTCCCGCAACATCATTATCATCTCAGCCGGTTTCGCAGTTTCTACCTTATATTTAAAATGTTAGGGTGAGAAAACACATCTGGTGTCAAATGTTACTTCTCACCCCAAGAGTTACTTAAGCTGCCT
>CAIMCT010000389.1 GCA_903839535.1 uncultured Desulfobacteraceae bacterium | reverse complement strand
CGAACGGGCATAATCTGCAATTTCCTTATGCTCCCTCTCCCAGCGGGGGAGGGTTGGGGTGGGGGTTCAAAAGTTAAGATTATGACCGTTGACAGTACACTTGATAAAGACAACGATAAATAAGGAATGATGAATAAGGAAGCCATTCATCACTCCATAATGGTCTATTTGACCCGTTCCACATATTGACCGGTTCGGGTATCAATCCGAATGATTTCACCTTCATCTACAAATGGCGGAATCTGAAGCACATAACCGGTTTCAAGGGTCGCCGGTTTGCTGTCACCGGCAGCCGTATCCCCCCTCGCCCACGGGTCTGCTTTGACGATCTTCAGCTCCACGAAAATAGGCAAGGTAACACCAATGGCTTTATCTTGAAAAAACAATACATTACATAAAGTATTTTCCTTTAATAAATGGATGCCATCGCCAACCTGCTCAGCGATCAAATACTCCTGCTCATAATTTTTGGTGTTCATGAAGCAATACCGGTCGCCTTCAGCATACAGGTATTCCATTTCAATTTCCTCCATCTGCGCTTCGTTGAACTTTTCTCCGGATCGGTACGTCCGGTCAAACTGTGTACCGGTCAGCATGTTTTTCAGACGGCATTTGTACAGGGCCTGTCCTTTACCGGGTTTGACGAATTCAAACTGCGTCAGAATATAGGGGGAACCATCAATCTCAATTTTAAGACCTTTTCTCAGGTCAGCACTTTCAAGCATGTATAAAAATTCCTCTTGGTTAAGTAGTAGCAGCCTCTCTGGCTGCTGAACACGGCTAACTCAGTAAAATACCATTGACTTTTTACCTATGTCTAACATATTCAGAGATGATTCGCAAATTCTTAATCCAATAATCCTTTAATCCTTATAAGGGACTTCCATGATACTCATCATTGATTTTGGCTCTCAGTACAACCAGCTTATTGCCCGGCGCGTTCGGGAATGTCACGTTTACTGCCGGGTTGAACCCCCGACAATGAATATCGATCTTATTCGATCGCTGAAACCTGAAGGCATTATTCTGTCTGGCGGGCCTTCCAGCATTTATGAAAAGGGGAGCCCCGCAGTGGATTCCGCCGTCCTCACCCTGGGGATTCCTGTTCTTGGGATATGTTATGGCATGCAGTTTATGGTACATGCTTTGGGCGGAAAAGTGGCTCATGCCGAAAAGCGGGAATACGGTCTGGCTGAATTGAGTATTAAAGCTTCTGACGGGCTCTTTAATAATGTTGAAGCCCAGACCCGGTGCTGGATGAGCCATGGGGACTCCATTGTCAGCCTTCCAGATGGATTTGAGGTTACAGCATCCACTCCCAACACGTCCATTGCGGCGACTGTACATCGTGAAAAGCGGTTTTATGGACTTCAGTTTCATCCCGAAGTTGAGCATACCCCGATGGGTAAAACCATGCTTGGTAATTTTTTGTTCCGGATATGCGGCTGTAAAAAAAGCTGGTCCATGAAATCGTTTGCCAAAGAAGCCGTTGAGCAAATTCGTGAAACAGTTCAGAGCAAAAAAGTCATTCTCGGGCTTAGCGGCGGAGTGGATTCATCCGTCACCGCCTTGTTGATCCACAAAGCCATAGGAAAAAACCTGACCTGTATTTTTGTGGATAATGGGCTGCTGAGAAAAAACGAAGGGGAAAAGCTCAAAGTCACTTTAAGGCAGAATCTGGATATCAATATCCGTTTTATCAATGCAAAAAGCAAATTTTTAACCCCGCTTGCCGGGATTACCGATCCTGAAAAAAAACGTAAAATCATCGGGAAAGTCTTTATGGAGGTTTTTGAAGCAGAGGCGGCCAAGATAAAGGGCGCCGAATTTCTGGCCCAGGGAACCCTGTATCCCGATGTTATTGAATCCCAGTCGGCATTTGGCGGTCCATCATCAGTGATCAAGTCTCACCATAATGTCGGAGGGCTTCCCAGAAACATGAAATTGAAACTGGTTGAGCCGCTGCGATATCTGTTCAAGGATGAAGCCCGTGCATTGGGCGCTGAAATCGGCCTGCCAGAAGAGATGATCTGGCGCCAACCCTTTCCAGGGCCAGGGCTTGCAATCAGGGTTATCGGGGAAATTACCCCCAAACGACTTTTAATTTTGCGGGAAGCCGATGATCTTTTGCTTGAAGAAATCAGGAAGGCTGGTTATTATAGAAAGTTATGGCAGTCATTTGCAGTGTTGCTGCCAATCAAAAGCGTAGGGGTGATGGGAGATAAGCGCACCTATGAAAACATCGTGGCGATTCGTGCCGTTACCAGTCAGGACGCCATGACAGCGGACTGGGCGAAGCTCCCCCATCAGCTTCTGGGAACCATCAGCAATAGAATCATTAATCAGGTCAAAGGAGTAAATCGGGTGGTCTATGACATCAGCTCAAAACCGCCGAGTACGATTGAGTGGGAATAACAGATCAATGACATTTCGGAATTCTTCAAAATTTAAAATACAGGCTGCTGATGAAGATCGTATAGCGGATTCACTGCTCACCGATCAGATTGAGTATCGGCGTTTCGAGAAACTAAGCCAGCGGGTTACGATCATCACCATACTCATCCCGATTTTAATCGGCATCATGGTTTTTATCGGATATCGGGGTATCCGGGAAATGGTCAGTCAGACCCAGGACACGGGAGCAAAGGAGCTGACCAGTCTGTCACAAAGTCTGGAGTCAACGATTTCCAATCTGTCGATTAAACAGGCCAAACTGGAAGAGATGCTTGCTGGCAAGCTTGCTGATCTGGAAAAAATGGAAACCACGGTTCAGAACAGTCTCAAACAAATGGAAGCAACTGTTCAGGACAATATTAAACAAATGGAAACTACGGTTCAGAACAATATTAAAAAAACCGAAGAAACTGTTCAGGACAATATCAAAAAAACCGAAACATCTCTGGCGGAAATTCAGGCCGGAAAGGCGGACAAAAAAGATATTGCAGGGAATGTTTCGGGCATGGACGGTAAGCTGGTTGGGATTCAGAAAGACCTGAAGATTGTTACGGAGAAATTAAATACCGATATCAAGTCCATTGATAAGAAATTTTCAGATGAATTTGCCAAATCTTTGGAAACCGTCAATAGCATGACCACCAGTGTCGCTGAATGTCAGGCGGATATTGGCCTGCTTTCGGCTGAAAAAGCGGATAAAAAAGCCACTGAAATCGCACTGAAAAATCATGAAAAGCGACTTCAGGATCAGACGAGCCAATTGCTTCGAAATCTGGAAAGCAAAATGGAATCCCTTAATACCAGCATTGCGGAATTGGAAAAAATCAAATCTGCATTTGAAAAAAATCATTCGCCGCCGGTGCCAAAGAAACCGCAGGCCGTGTCACCTTCCTCCAGCCTTAGCAGCTCCAAAGGTTCAGGTAAATCGGAACCCGGAACCATTTACGAAGAGAAAATTCAGGATTAAAGCTAACTTGCTGATCGACGAATACGACAATTTTGCCAATCAGGTCATGATGGGGGTGCAACAAGGCAATCAACGGCGCTACGAAGCGCTGGTGTTCGAAGAGGGGCCGCTGCGAACCTTGTTCAAGGTGATCAAGTCCTCCACCCGTCACTCGATGTTCGATCGAATGTTCATGACTGGCGTGTCGCCGGTCGTGATGAGTGATATCACCAGCGGCTATAACATTGCCGAGAACATATATCCTGATCCACAGTTTAACGATCTGTGCGGCTTTACCCATGCGGAAGTGCGCCGTGCAATTGGAGATGTGGCGGACGCATGCGGTCTGGGGCCGGAGGATGCCACAGAAGCCCTGAACATGATGGAAACGTATTACAACGGATATAAATTTTCACCGGATGCCCGCGATACGGTCTATAACCCGACACTCGTTCTGTATTTTCTGAAGGCATTCTATCAGAGCTGCAAATATCCGCGGGATATGCTTGACGATAATCTATCCGCCGACGGAGCGAAACTGGATTTCATCGCCCAGATTCCCGGCGGGGGGCAACTCCTTCTGGATATGGTTCATGAAAATGCGACGGTCGTTGTCACGGATATGGCCAAACGTTTCGGCATACGCGATCTCTTGAATGCCGCCAGTAAAGACAACGCCTTCATGGTATCCCTGCTGTATTATTTCGGCGTGCTTCACCATTCTGGATATCCTGATCGAATTCAAATATGTTTCTCTGGCGGATGCGGGGATGAGCGGCAAAAAGGCCCGCGAATTGACAGTAGAGACATTGCAGTCCCTGCCGAAAATGCAGCAGGCCATGGCCGACGCGGTAGAGCAGTCCCGAGACTATGCCCAATTACTGGAAGCACGTCACGGGAATCTGCGCCTGCGGCGCTATGCGGTGGTGGCGCTGGGTTTCGAGCGGCTTTGGGCGCGGGAAGTGTAGCCCGTAGATTGCTTTTCATAAATCTGCAGCAGTCCATTAAGGTGATTTCCAACACTTTTTTTAAAACTGAATTTAATTTGACGATGCTTCTTTTAATTGGATTTTCAAAGCAATGAAGAGAGGGGAAGAAGCGAGAGAAAGTGATTTGTCGGTGGGTCAGTTTTCTTGAGCAGAGGTGGGTCAATTCAAATTAGCGTCAAAGTCAAGAGGACGAGGGCTTCGAAAAGGAGCCTGGCCTGCGTACATACACAGTAGCAATGGTTGACCCAGAAACTCTTTTGGTATGGCACATGGACTACGTTGACCATGTTGATGAGGAAACGCTCTGT
>CAIMCT010000388.1 GCA_903839535.1 uncultured Desulfobacteraceae bacterium | reverse complement strand
GATTATTTCCGGCTGGAGCATGCGTTCATGGGATATGGCCTCTACACTAACGATGCCATCCGGGCCAGGCGTTTTGATCTGGATAAGGTGGATCACTTGATGAAGACTTCTGGCTGGCAGCGCGGTACGGATGGAATATGGGAAAAAGAGGGCAAGCGCTTTTCTGTTGAAGTCACTTATGGTTTCGAAGAACACACCCCAAGGCTGGTTGTCCTTAAAGAAGAGGCCAAAAAAGCCGGGATTGAGCTGTTGCTGCAGCAGAGTGATCCGACCGCGGCATTTAAAAAATTCCTGGAAAAAAATTTCGATGTGGCTTGGATGGGCTGGAGTACATCCTTAAGACCTCAATACTGGGAGCATTTCCATTCCATCAACGCCCATAAGCCGCAGACCAACAACATCACCAATACCGATGATCCGGAAATGGACAAACTGATCGATGCCTATCGCAATTCCCTGGACGAGAAGGAGCGGATTCGCCTTTCTCAGGAAATCCAGCAGAAAATCCACGACATCGGCATGTTTGTCCCCACATTTATGGTTCCGTACGTCAGGGAAGCTTGCTGGCGCTGGTGGCGGCTTCCCGAACCGCCGGGGACGCGGCATTCCGGCAGCCTATTTGACCCCTTTAACAGCGCAACTGGAGGCATGTTCTGGTACGATAAAAAGATTCATGAAGAAACACTCGAAGCCATGAAAGCGGACCGTGCGTTTGAGCCGGTCACCCTCATTGATAAGACATATTTGAAGAGTCGGTAGGGCAGTGGTAGGGGCGGGTTCCAGAATCTCTGCTCATGGCGACCCCAATCTACAAGTCTTGACCGCCTGCCTTAACTTCGGTTGGAAATCAGCATGAGGCCAGGCGCAATCTGGCTGAATGCTTCTTTGTGGATTATTGATGATGTCTCTGAAAAATCAGACAATTTCAACTCCGTTATAAATGATCTCACGGGTCAATGGATGGGATAAATTAAAATCAGATTCAATAAAAGGGTGAGGTTCAATTCGGATATCGAATTTTTCTGTGGACCCAAATGTCAGTTGGATTTTATAATATCAATGAGTTAAGCATTATAATTGTGCTACACTTTCTCGCTTTCTATGATATTCTCTCTAATCTCTCTAATGAGCTAAGAAGACTTATATTTCGAATAACACCTTGAAATTATTTATCTAAATAGTGTCTGAATTGAAACCCCCTAACCATTTAATGATAAAGGACATATTGCTTGATTTTGAAAGCGTAGATTTAGTGATTTTTGGTGGCTATTCTTAGTTTTATAATTTCCTAAAAATTAGATATGTGTAAAATCAATATGTTAGTGTTTGACATTAGTTTTGCTTGTTAAAAATATTCATTTCAAAAAACGGTGAATATCATATTATTAAGTTGTTTAAGTTCAGACACTAATATGTTTACTCTGAAAAAGTTAGCAATTCGAAAATTGTTGTCTGTTCATTTAGTACTTGATAAAGTAATACGAAGGATGTTTATAAATCGGCGGCGGCAGGTTGATTAGGTGACTTAAAAAGCGAAACGTTGGAAAAACAAAAGAAAAAAACAGAGTTTTCGAGAATTATAGAATAGAATGTGTCCCGGCTTTTGTGGGTATCCCATTTTTTCATTATGTTATCCGTTCATTCATTCCTCTATGGAATATGGGCTAAAATTGGATGTCATGATATCCCTACAACGCAACTTGCCAGCAATAACACCACGCAATAACTGTTATACTGCGAACCGGCATAATTTTACGTTTTTGATCCCCCACCCCAACCCTCCCCCGCTGGGAGAGGGAGTTTATGAAAAGCGCATATTATGCCAGTTCGCAGTATAATCAAAATAATTCTGATTATAACGTATTTTGGCAGACAGAAATTCCATAACCTTCTCTGAATACAGATTCGACCCCTTTCGCACGCACAACGCTGATGAATGGGAGACGGTCATAACGAGGCCATTGTGACCCATTTTCACAATAAGTTGGTCTAGCGCATCAGCACCTTTAGAAGAGAGTAGTAAATGGTTAGCAGCAAAAGTCCTGAAAGCATCTGCCGGTTAACATGGAACTTCCCAAATAGGCCGCATTTCGAATCATTTCCGAAGACCAAAAGGAAAATCCTTCAGCATGTGTTACATCTTTAGGCAGAGTCATGCTGCGAATGCGATTCATGGCAATGGCTATTTCATCATAATTTCTTTCGAAAAGCTGGCTCTCATATACTTTTAAAGCACGTATCTTGCATTCCAGCACTGACGTTATATTCACCAGTAAATTAGCTCTCAACGGCTGACCGATTTCGCAAAACGCCACATCGCACGGCCCATCGTACATTTGAACGGCTGCGCATAAAAAGGAACATGCCGCGCGGTGATCAGGGTGAAATTCCAGCGGCGAAGGGACATAAACCAAATCCGGTTGATAAGATATTAACGTATCCAATATACGTCCTCTAACTTCATGGGCGGCCAAAAGCTCTCTATCCTGGTATGGCCATAATTCAATGTCCATCACCCCCAAACATGCGCATGCGTTTCGAGCTTCCTTTTGACGAAGCGCAATATAGGCTCGATTTTCAAATCTGCCAGACATGTCCCCTTTGGCGCCATTGGTCAGAAAAATTACTTTAACTGGATCATGAGCTTCCTTGTGAAGTACAAGGCTTCCCCCGCACCCTATGGTTTCGTCATCCGGATGCGGCGCCAGGACAAGCACACGCTTGCCAGTAAGGTCAGTTGAATGAAATGGAATGAATTGATCTTCAGACATTATTACACCAAATCCCCGTCTGCTAAATTATGAATTACGAATTACGAATTACGAATTACGAAAAAAGCATGGTAGATGATGAGTGAAAGATTCATCATTTTAAAACAGATCGCTGTCGCCCATCGTATAGTAAAGGTGTTTTCTGAAATAATCGATGGAGAATTCCTGGTTGAAAAATTTGAAACATGGGGCCATGCCATTCGGCTCATCAATGACTGAAAAGCCCAGATTTTTCAGCCCTGTATGCCACCAGTCGGGCACCGGCGAAAACCATGCTTCAATCCGGGTTACAGGAGACTCCCTTCGAATGGCCTCAACCAGATGGGTCAAAAGTAACGCCATATCCTGAACATTATCCGGATCGCATAGCGCATCTCCCCAGACCAACGTCTCCCCCCTAAGAGAAAACACTCCCCATCCGGTCATCCTGCCCCAACGGGACACCACAACCAGACGATGAACCCGGTCCGGGCAGCCCAGATACCGCCACCGAAGATATTGACTGTCCCGTTTCACCAGCAATCCATAATGTCTGCTGACCTTCTGAAAGAGCCGGTCGAATTCCAGACCTGCTGCATGGACTTGCTGAACCCTCACCCCTTTGAGTCGTTGAAGTATTCTTCCAAACAAGCTGGGGCTAACCGTATTCGCTTCCCGAACATGGTACGGAACTTGCGGCAAGTATTCATACTGAAGAAATCGTTCTCCAAACTTACGGATCGTCCCGGTATTGAATCCATAAATAAACGGAACTACACCGCTGCAGTATTTGTCATAAAAACAATTAGCGATCCGGCTCAACACGCTGGTCGGCCCCCTTCCTGAACTCCGGAAAGCGGGATTGGTCATGGTATCGCCGCCCTGAATCGACTGAATATTCATATTGGAATTCGCCGAATAAAACTGAACCGGGTAACCGGCAAAATGAGCCGCCAATTCCCCACTTTCAGAAAATGCAGCAGTTATATGATATCGGCCATAGGGATTATCGCGGTATTTCCAATGCCAGTGATCAATTGTTCGGGGATTGTTGAAAATCTTTTGGAACAGCGGCAGAATCCGATATTCATCGTTTTCCTGATAGCCCCGAATGAACACATCGTCTTTCTGGCAGACAATGATCTCATACCCCAGTTTCCCCTGAATGTACCAGGATAGTTGATTCTTCCAGCCATTCAGAAAAAAGTCGAGCCGTTCTCCAACCGAATCTGTATTCACCGCCTGGCGAATTGCATCATGATGCGTTATAAATTTATCGATAATCCGGTTGCAGGTGTGAATGACCCGATTTTGAATCTCCAAACGGGATAAGATGCGAAAACCCTGTTCAGCGAGCATGGCCATCATGTCCTGCCGGTGATGAACAGCAGTTTGCGGCTGAATTGATCGATCCCTGCAGACTTCATCCCCAATAATAATTTTCCCTTTTTCACGCAAAAGGGTGCGCGCCCGTTGAATAGCAGCACCCAAGGGATGGAGGTACTGAAAAGATTCCTGAAAAAGAATTACGTCATACTTGCTTGCAGCAAATCCGATATTGGCGTCATCCAGAAATCCGGCGATCTGAAAATCGACACCGCTATCCGTATATGCCTGGCGGGCATAAGCAATCAATTCAGATGATGGCGCAATAGCAGTGACCCGATACCCCTTCTTAGCCAACATTGATGCCGAAAGCCCCAGCCCGCACCCCACATCCAGTACATCGGCCGGCGGCTCAGGAAAAAAAGTCAAGAGTAGATCAAACATCCTCTCCTGTGCTTTTTCCAGATCGGAATCCGGCGCACCATCCGGCCAGAGGCCAAAATGCAGATGATCGCTATTCAGGATCAGCCGGTAAAAACAAAACGGCTCAGGCAGTTTTATCCACATCTGATGCCAGGCATTCGTATTCTCAGTTATTGTATTCACTATATTTATTAAAAACTCCTTGACACGCTGTCTGCAGTTTTTCCCATGTTATTTCTACCAGAGGCCTCCCCCAACTCATACCACCCAGGCGACCGTAATACACCCCGGGAGACAGCAGATTCCACTCATTTTCGGTAAACACCACATGCACTCCGGTTCCAAATTTGCCGGCTGCCGGAGTAAAATTTGGACTGGGACTCCATTCAAAAAGCCACGCACCTACCAGATTATCCGGTACCAAAACCCGGAATGCTGAATTGTAAGTTGCTTTGAACTTAGGTTCAACGGAATTTTTCTGTTCTCTTTGAAATCGTATCGCCAAGCGGTTTAAATAACACTTCCATCCCGTGATATGTTTCTCCAGAAACAATCTTCGGGATGCAATCATAAGGGACCGCTTGTCTGCCAAGTGGCTTTGATCACACTGATCATAGAAATGAACTACTTCAGCGCGTGGCTCAACTACAAGTTTATATCCAGAGTTTCTTAATCGAACGAATAAATCCGTATCCTCATAATACAGAAAAAATCGAGGATCAAACAGTCCGCCTGCAGTAACAACGGCATCTTTTTTTAATAGAACATGTCCTCCGGAAAGATTTGTGACCCGCACCGGAGATTTAGCTCTCCAAATATAGATTGCAAATCGCCGCCAAATTGCACTCAGCAAGCGCCAAAGTCGAGAATACAGCCCCCATATTGACAAGACCGGCTCAATCCACAAAAGCATTGGGGGATAAGAGGGCGGAAGGAAATACCCGTTTTTCTGATCCCAATAAATCTGCGGGCCAACTGCGCCGATACGTCCGGAGGACAGCAGCGTCTGTTGAAGGCGGATCAGACAGTCCGGCAACAGTCGCGCATCCGGGTTCAACAGCAAAATCAAATCCGCATCATGCGCGTCAGTTACCGCATTGCATGCTCTGCCAAATCCCATATTTTCTGTGTTAACTTTCAGCACTACTGCACTGGGCAGATGTTTTCGCAAATACATGGCTTCGGACTCATCAACGCTGTTATCCGCAACCACCACCTGCACAGGTCCCAGCGACCGGGAACTTAAAACCGATTGGACAGCTTCCAAGGATAGCGCTGCTGAGTGGTAGTTTACCACAATGGCAAGAGTTTTGATTGTTTTCATACCTGCTTGATGTTATGGATACATTGATGTAGTTTTTTCCGAACATGGTTTTCCAGATCACCTCTATCATGAAAATGATATTTTTAGTAGGATATATTGTTATGCCCTATAACGAAAGGGAGGGAAACTAAATTATGCTGAACACAGAAAAATTGCTTTCAAGGATCACGATCAATCATAAAATAATGCTCGGCAAGCCGACTATCAGAGGTATGAGAATAACCGTGGAACAGTTACTTCGGGCGCTTTCAGGCGGTGTGTCAGAGCGGGAATTGCTTGAAGAATATCCGGAACTTGAGAAAGAGGATTTTCAGGCGGTGTTCACATATCGGAGAGTTGGTTTATCATTCCTCAATGGAACATAGCGGAGTTTTGTTGCTGAGACTGGAAGATGCTGTCGGTTCCGAAAAATTGCAGGTCGTAAAACACATTATGAAGAATTATTCGGATCGGATAAAAAACTGTTTCTGTGTGTTTCAGAATGATAAGTTCCGAATCAGGAAAATAAATCGTTAACTGAAAATGCTGAGCTTGATCGTTGATCATAATGAACATTTTGTCCCCTGAAATTTTGTCTGAAAGTGAATCTGTTTTGCAAAGTACTGACATCACCATCCTTATACCCTGCCTGAATGAAGCCGAGACCATTTCCAACTGCATTGCAGAGGCATGGACAGCCATCTCGGACACCGGCATGACCGGAGAAATCATTGTCGCGGACAATGGCAGTACAGATGGATCTGTGGAAATTGCACAAAATGCCGGGGCCAGGGTCGTCCATATCCTTGAAAAGGGATATGGACATGCGTTAGCTGAAGGAATCCAGGCGGCTTACGGGCAATATATCCTGATGGGCGATGCCGATGGCAGTTATGATTTCACGGAACTTTCCGGATTTATGGAAAAGCTGTACCAGGGGTTTGATCTGGTCATTGGTTGCCGGTTCCCCCGATGCGGCGGCCGGGTCAACCCCGGCGCCATGCCCTGGAAACACCGCTGGATCGGCAACCCTGTTCTGTCGTTTCTCGGAAAACTCTTTTTTTCATCGCCGGTGGACGATTTTCACTGCGGACTTAGGGCATTCCGGCGGAAGTCCATCCAAACATTGGGACTGAAAACCGGTGGAATGGAATTCGCCTCTGAAATGGTAGTCAAAGCTTCCCTTTGTGGACTGCGCATAACCCAGATTCCAATCGTTCTCAGAAAAGACGGTCGATCTCGCCCCCCCCACCTGCGAAGTTGGCGGGACGGCTGGCGACATCTACGGTTCATGCTCTTATATAGCCCTCTCTGGCTCTTTATTCTGCCTGGTCTGCTGCTTTCAGTATTGGGGGTTTTCGGGTTCAGCCTGCTGATCTCCGCACCGCTTAAGGTCGGCATGGTTACTTTTGATCTCTCGTCTCTGCTTGTCTCCGGAACCTGCCTTCTAATCGGCTTTCAGTTGTTTGGGTTCGGCCTGTTTATCAAGGCTTACGCCGTCAATGCCGGCCTTTTACCAGGGAAAGAGTACTGGCTGAAGCTGGTCAAAGGCCGCCCCGTGGAATGGGGTATCGCTTTTGGCCTGATATTCATCCTTTGTGGAACCGGTTATCTGATTCACACCACCCTGCTCTGGAAAGCCGCCGAATTTGGTCCCATGCCTTATCAAACAACGCTTCGCATGGTCATAGCCTCTATTACCGGGATTGGACTGGGTATCCAGGCTATGGTATATGGGTTTGCTCTGGCTATTCTCGGACTTGAACGATGACATCCCGAGCCGTTGACTATTTTTCCATCCAACATCCGCTGCGGAGCCAGGCTTCACGAATATCGTTTCAGGTTCGCCGGAACATATTCAATCTGTTCATGGCATCCATGAACCCCACGCCATCGGACCGGATACTGGATGTCGGTGCCACACCCGATCAGGTTCTCCCAGAATCCAATTTTTTCGAGTTTTTCTACCCCCATAAGAACAGACTGACTGTCACCAGCATTGAAGATGCATCCTTTCTGGAAAATATTTATCCTGGACTCCGCTTTGTCCAGACCGGAACCGGGAAACTTCCATTTGAAGATCTTTCTTTCGATATTGTTTTCTGTTCAGCCGTACTGGAGCATGTCGGTAATCGCATACATCAGCGGTGCTTTGTCAACGAACTCTTGCGGGTATCCCGAAAATTCTTTATCATTACGCCCAATCGTCAATTTCCTGTCGAATTTCATACATTCCTCCCCCTGATCCACTGGCTGCCACAGCCGATGCATCAATGGATTCTTCGGCAACTGGGCTTGATTTTCTGGGCGAAAACCGACAACCTGAATCTGCTGACACCATGTTCTCTGAGATCGTTGTTTCCAGATACCGCCAATCTTCATCTCATACGCCTGAAACTAATGGGTTTTTCTTCCAATCTTGTCGCCTGGGGAATGGCCAGGAAGGAAGCGTAAGACAAATCAGCGTGATTAATGCCGGGTAGATGACCAGCATATATCGAACCTGCACCCAGTAGCTCATTGCATCAACATAACTAACGATGGCCAGTCTGCTAGCGATGAGCACCATCAGCAGACCGATCACCCAAAGGTTCCGGTAATCCCCATCCTTTACGATGGATGATTTGCCTCGGATCCGCGCAATTCCTTTCGTCACAATGACTGCCAGAATCCATATTCCACAGATCGTCTGGATCACGCGAAACATCCAGGAAAGAATTCCTCCGAAATTGACAATAAACATGCTCTGACGACCGTCCAGAGTACCAACAACTGGCCCAAATCTCTCGGTGAGTTCAGCCGATGGTGCCTGCCCTGCAATAAGTTGATAGGTTTCCGGCAGGTCTCCCAGCCAGAAAGTCATCCACAAAACCCTAACTGTGGAATATAAAAACCGGGGAATATCAATCCATTTCAAAGGCGGAGCCAACATGTTGCCAGTCGGATTGGATATACATGAAAGCTGTCCGGTTCGGCAACCCGTCTCAATTTCCTGTGCAAGATCTGCATAAAACCCGGCTGCCTGATCTGCACTGACGTGTGCGCCAATTGAGTCTGCCGCATCCCGAATCGCCCAAACCGCCCATCCCCCTGCCAGTTCATCACATACACCCATCCATTGGCAGCCAAACTTAGACCAGCCATCACCGTCAAACTGCCGAGACAAATAGGGATAGATCATTTGAAAATGGGAACTGACCCGATTGGCATCATGCATTGCCTTTCGCGTAACCGGGACATAAGGATGATGGGATTCACCATCCAGCCGCGTCAGCCAACTGAATGCAGTCTTAAAGCCGGGTTCAGCCAACTCGTTTATCACTGCCACACCATAATGTCGTAGATTCTGCTGCTGAATCCATACCGTCAGAATAAAAATACTCAAACCAGGAAGCGCAACACAGGCGATCCCCAATCCCCATCTGCGCCAGTCTGTCGTTCCCTGCTTTCCGGTCGCCACCTTCCAGCCGCCGCCGTCTGCTCCCTGCCCCCTGATCCGTGGTCCCTGATCCCTGCTATCCCGCATCAGTTCCCACAGAAAATATCCGGCGTAAGCCCCCGATGCCGGAATCAGCCACAGACTCTCATCCCGCATTTGCCAAGCTAAGGCGACGGACACGGATAGCGCCAACAACCATAATACCAATGGATATCTGGCCTCCCTCACCGATCCCATGACACCGATTGCGCTGGCAAGTGCTATCGTCACAACAGGGGTATACAATGCTTCGGTTGCAACAAACCTGCATGGAATCCATGCTGCAGGATGGCATGAACACAATACACAGACGGCTGCAATCCGACAGCCAGGCACACTCATTTTTTGTAATGCAACCGCCAGCAGGATAATACCCAAAAGATAGGCAATAATCTGCGATTGCTGCAACGACCACCACCCAATTGCGCGGTTCAGGGCCAGAACTCCAGGATACACCGGAGATCTTATCAAAGCCATGTGGTTGTATTCACCAAGCCATTTTCCCTTTGACAGCGTTTCAGCCATATCCAGGAATTTCAAGCTGTCATGTACACCGCTGATCGGAATAATTCCAGTGTGCCACTGCAGGAATAAAGAAACAAATATGGAAAAGATACATACCAAAATCCACCCGTGGCGTTTATCCAAACAAACATTTCTAATCATCTACACGGACATCTCACCTTCATGTCAAATTAATCCTGTTCGAAAAACCCTACGCAGAATGAGGTAGAGTACTATACTGCGAACTGGCATAATTTTACGTTTTTGATCCCCCACCCCAACCCTCCCCCGCTGGGAGAGGGAGTTTATGAAAAGCGCAGATTATGCCAGTTCGCAGTATATCATCACAGTTCATAGCCATTGTAGCGTGCTGTAGCGCTCCAGCTATATCCCAGATGATGATATAGTTGCACATCGAAAAATCCACTGCGTTTCAGAAGCGTTTCCAGTTCTTCTTTTCGATAATACTTGGCATATTTCGGATTCAATTGAGCATAAACAACCAACTTGCGAGTGTAAAAATCCAGTTTTGAAAAATATTGTCGCACATAATCAGCCATGGGAAGCCTAAGAAAGCAACAAAGAAGCGAATAAAAACTGGCAGGGAAAACCAGAAAGCCAGCCAGTTTGTCCAGCAGTTCATGCGACATCCGGGAAGTAATCTTTCGCATCGGCCTCACGAAAGATAAGTACAACCGGTTATTTTCTTCACCATATACCCATAAAAAAAGTTTCCCTTCAGTATTTAATGCCTGTCCCATTGCTCTTAGCGCTGGTATGGGATCCTGAATAAACTGAAGAACCCCAATACAGAAAATCAGGTCGAATGCATTTGAAGGAATCTGTTCTGCTGTGGCTTGAAGATATTGGATGCCTTGGCATGTTGCCGTGTTTTTCTTCAATATATCAAAAGCTGAAGATGGCTCAACCACAAGTATCTCTCTTGCCCCCAATTCGTTCAATATTCGGCAATAACGTCCTGTTCCCGCCCCAATGTCTGCGACCTGTTTTCCTTTGACATCTGAGGGAAACAATAACGGCCCAAATAAGGCGACCAAAGAAGCTGTTGAAGCATAATAGCCAGTGTTTTCGGTATATTTTTCCCACTGCCGACCAAAATCATTAATTGTACTCTCAATGTGATTTGTCATGGTTTTCTCGTGTTCACCGTATCATCAACCTTGCTTTAACGGTTTTCCATTGGAAATTGGTTTTGATGACATTTTTATCGATCTGAACAAGAATTGTTCAGCAGACAGGGATACGGCTTTCTCACAACCACCCATTTCAAGCCTTTTGATAAATTGACATCCTTCAGGTGATATCATAGATTGGTTATATCCCAGATAATCAATATAATACCCAGCTTCGATTAACATCTTTCGCAGGCTGTGTTCTGTGAAAAATCTTAGATGGCCCCAGCATAAAATCCCTGCGGGTACATATTGAAATTGTCCGTTCACCAATCCTCTGATCACTGACCAATGCCCTATGTTGGGGACACTGCCGATCAGAACGCCTTCATCATGCAGCAAGCGATGACATGCCTTAAGCACCGCCAGAGGATCAATCAAATGTTCCAGAATGTCTCCGCATATAATACAATCAAACTGTTCCATCAAAGACAAGTTTTCAATCGGCTGAATATAAACCTGATCATACGCTTTTTGGGCTTCATGACCTGCAATCGGGTCAGGTTCGATACCCACAAACTTTATGCCGGGTTTAACCTGTTTCAGATATCGCCCGATTGTCCCTTCCGCACACCCGATATCCAGTACGGATCGAACTTTATCAGGGATTAATTTAATTAGATCCAGTCGTGGATGTTGATAATAATTCGAAAATGAATGGGCAATACTGCTTTCAACCACCACCTTGGTTGATTGGCGCCAAATTTCATGACCACTGAGGTCGACGATGGGAAGATTTCCTGGAAATCGCTCAATAAAAGAGGATGAACAACAGAAGACTTCATCAGATAACGATGACACATTTCGAATGGATTCTCCCCTGTTTTGCAACATCCATTCCGTCAGTTCCTGAAATGTCTCAACATCCGTATAGAAAAATGGAAGGGGTGAAATCTGATCCGGAACACCATTCACCATCACTGGGCCAGCAATACCATGTACATGGTTTCTGCTTGCCATGCTGAGGCGCTCCAGGGATGACAGCAGCATCATCACTCCGGAACGTATGATGATAATCTGATCGACATCCAGCATCCAGTCAATAATGTCTCCACATGTGACCTGGCGCTTCTGATCGATGTCCATCTGATCGACATTCACAATAGGAAAAAACGTTTTGACGGACCTGAGCTGATCCCTCATAAATGACTGACAAAATTCCGCATTGAACGGAATAGATCGTTCTTTCAACGTCGGCGGCAAAACGATATACACTACTTCCATGGCAAATCCCTCATAAAAAAGAGTCAGACTGATCCCCGGCCATGGTGACAAATCGATTTACAACCGTTCGAACCTTCAATCTTTTTCCCGAACCAAATTTCTTGGGTACTCGTATCAAGTATTAAGGTGATTTTCAATAAAGAATATACGGCCTTTATCAGCGTTTCGGCCAGTTGGGTTTATTTCGTAGGGGCGAATCTTGTATTCGCCCTATC
>CAIMCT010000387.1 GCA_903839535.1 uncultured Desulfobacteraceae bacterium | reverse complement strand
CTTGTATTCGCCCTTCCGATAGGGCGAATACAAGATTCGCCCCTACTATTGCCCGATGGCGGCGATACGCGGATAAATGCCTGCCGAAACGATGATCAATGCATAGAAAAAATCTGAAATTCATAGTCATGAAACGTTAAAGATCACAGGTACAGAGCTGGCCAGTCGGTTTTTACCCGGTTCGCCCAGCACTTTTGAGTTTACCGTCGGGTCATCAAATGTCGTGATTACCAATGTCAAAAGCAGCTCGGACGGCAGCATCAATATCCCAACGGTTTACACCAGTGGGATAACCAACTATTCGACCAACTATGTCAGCGATCTGAATACCATTAAAATTACGGATATGTCCGGCAACATTCCGACAGGTGTGGCCAGCATAACCATTACCGCCAGGGATGTGGACGGAAAGCTGATCCCTGAATCCGCAGGAGCCGTAGCGCTGAAACTCAATAATTACGGCACAACCACCATTGAAGGGGCTGATCTTCAGATTCGTTTCCCTGGTGGTGTTCCTGTTACTTACGCATTTTCCATTGGTTCATCAATTGCGGTCGTTACCAATCTGACGAAAAGTTCGGACGGGAAGATCAATATCCCTGCTGTATTCACCATTGGACCTTACGGAGGGATATAAACACCTGTTTGTCTGAATAGAAAATATTATAGATGGCAACTGGAGTGGGGGGTTAAACAAAAGAAATCTGTTTAACCCCCCACTTTTTATTTTACTGAGAGAAAATGAACATTGATCCCTGAAGATGTTACCAAACAGACTAAGTGGGCATTGTGCAAGGGTAAAGCAACTGGGGAATTATTTCATCCAGGAATCGTTCCCTGAAAGGGGATCCAGAGTCAGGCGGCCATCGGGAGTCATTATTTCGGGGGACAGCCGGGTCTCATCCCGGCCGCATCGCATCAAGCGGTCGCAGGTCATGATCCAGCCCAGGAAAAAGCCGTGGGCATTAAAGGCTTCCTTGCTGTAGGTCGAACAGGATGGATTCATCTGGCACCGGTTGCCGACCGCAGGAGAAATGAGTCTCTGGTAAAAAGCAATCGGGGAAATAAACAAGGAATCCTCCCGAAGCAACACATCTTCGCCAGGGTCCTGATCCTGCGCAAACGCCGGCAAGGCTGGCGCAATGACCAGACAGAAGAGAACTATACATAAATGAAAGAATCTTTTCATGTTTCAGGCGATGCTTTGGGTGACACGGCGTACTTCCTCAAAGGTTGTGATGCCCTGCAACACCTTTTCAGCGCCGTCTTCCCCAAGTGTGATCATCTTGAGGCACTTTCCGGGTTGTTATCGGTGCCTGATTCAAAATTCCCAAGCAAGCTCTGAGGTTTTCGGACTGCCAATAATGTTGAAAATTCCAGAAGTCAGAAAGCCTACGGCAACCGAACAGGGTCTTGTCTATTATCAAAAATTGCGTGTACAACAATCTCCTTCTCTTCAATGGTGTAAAAAATTGAAAAAGGAAATCGTCGCACCAACGCGCGCCTGAAATGTTCGTGGTGTCTGGCGTACAACTTCGGCATCTGCTGAATTATCTCAATTGCCGCTTCCACGCAGTCAAGAAAATCGAAGCCTAAACCACGCCGTTGTTCTTCATACCACTCGAAGGCAATATCCAGATCGTTCCGGGCTCTGCTGGTATAACGAAGCCTCATTTATACCTTTCCCGCAACCCGGCATGAACTTCCCGCCAATCATGCAGCCTCAACTTGCCCTGCTTGTACTGGCCATATCTTTTTTCAAGTTCACTTTTTTGCCACTCCGGCATAGTCAATTTATCGCTTTCTATAGCAATTGAATCCCAGATGTCCTGGGCTATAATCAATCTTTGCGGAAGACTTAAACTTTTTATTTCATCTGTAATGCGATTGGGTTCCATTTTTTTACCTCAAATATATTGAATTCCGCTGAATGGATGTTTCTGCAGCATTGGTATAGCTTTGACAAAGCCATCGCAGTTCCTGGAACTATTACATGAATAAATGAAGGATGTCCACTTTTAGTCTCAAGATTACAGACTTTCCAATCGCATGTTTCAGGCAATGCTCTGGGTGACACGGCGTACTTCCTCAAAGGTTGTGACACCCTGCAACACTTTTTCAACGCCGTCTTCCCCAAGGG
Source organism: uncultured Desulfobacteraceae bacterium (assembly GCA_903839535.1). Classification (GTDB taxonomy): domain Bacteria; phylum Desulfobacterota; class Desulfobacteria; order Desulfobacterales; family Desulfatirhabdiaceae; genus RAAP-1. The sequence goes on along the minus strand of CAIMCT010000387.1, from coordinate 7,659 downwards.
TGATCATCTGTTTTCGGAGGGCTTCCTGCTTGATGCGGTTGGAATCGAATGTTTTAAGAATAAGGTTCTTCAACCCGCTGTCCATCACCATAATCTCGAAGATGCTGGTCCTTCCCCTGTACCCTGTATGAAAACAGGCAGGACAACCTTTCGCCTGGTAAACAGGCCCCCGCAGCAGATCCAGCGTCAGCCCCATGCTGTTTAAAACCGTTTCCGTTGGAATATAAGGCATCTTGCAATGCTCGCACAATACACGGATCAGTCGCTGAGCAGCCACGGCAATCACCGATGATGAAATCAGAAACGGTTCCACGCCAATATCCACCAGCCGGGTAATGGCGCTGGCAGCATCGTTGGTATGCAGGGTTGAAAACACCAGATGCCCAGTTAGAGCAGATTGCACTGCAATATCCGCAGTTTCCTTGTCCCGTATCTCGCCTACCAGAATCACGTCCGGATCCTGACGAACAATAGACCGCAGCCCCCTTGCAAACGTCAGATCAATTTTGGGATTGACCTGTATCTGGCTAATGCCCTTCAACTGGTACTCCACCGGATCTTCGATGGTGATAATGTTGATGGCCGGCTTGTTGATTGCTGACAAGATGGCGTAAAGAGTCGTTGTTTTTCCGCTTCCTGTCGGCCCTGTAATCAGAAAAATGCCGTTGGGGAAGGCCGTCACTTTTTCCAGAAGCTCCCGCTGTGGCTGCGAAATGCCCAGCTCCGCCAACGTCAGCAGGGATCCGGATTTGTTCAGGAGTCTTAGCACCAACCGCTCCCCGAAGGCCGTGGGAATGGTTGAAACACGGATATCTATTTCCTGGCTGCCGAGTCGAATGGTTAGACGGCCATCCTGGGGAAGACGCTTTTCCGCAATATTGAGCCTGGACATCACCTTGATGCGGGAGATGAGCGATAGTTGCATCCACTTTGGCGGCGACAACAGATCATAGAGAATGCCGTCCACCCGATACCTGATTTTCAGGCTGTCCTGGTAAGGCTCAATGTGAATATCACTGGCTCTGGCTCGAATGGAGCGGGTAATGATCTGGTTCACCAGCCGGATAATTGGCGCCTCGCTGGTGTCATCCAGAAGATCAGCGGTAACTTCCAGGTCCTGTATCTGTGCAGTGGAATCGTCTTCAAGGGTCTGAACCAGGTCTTCGTCTGAATCCAGGTTCCGGTCGTAGCTGAGGGTAATCGCCGACAGAATCACGGCTCGCGGAGACAGCACCAGCTTGAACTCGCGAATTCCCAGAAGCTTGATCAAATCGTCAATAGGCTGAAAATCAGATGGATCATGAACCGCAATCACCACCTGATGATCTGAACCATCCGCATCCAAAGTTTTAAGCGCTGCTTCCGCCCTGAACTTCAGCGGCGCCAGGACATGGTTTTTCAGAAACTGGATAGGAATCCTTCGGGACAGAGGCTCGCCCCCAAAGAGCGTATCGTGGGAAATGGGAAGATCAGGCCATACCGGAATATCATAACACTCTCCGGCGCATTCCAGAAACTGGAGTTCTGAAAGCAGTTTTTTCTGAACGAGGATGTCGCAGATGCCGGTGCCCTTGGTATCGGCAAGTTTTTCGGCTTCCTGCCAGGCAGCCTCGGTAATACCACAGTGGCTAATGATTATTTTCTCAAGCGATCTGTTCATGGGCATTTTCAGTCCTTGATTGAATCGAGGCTGTCGCTCTCGGCCTTTTTTGCGAGCCAGGTTCGTCTGGTCCTGTTTGGAACGGTAGTCACCTCGCTTTGACTGACCATACATGGTGTCATAAACACGAAGAGATTGGTTTTTTATCCTGTCGGCCAGGCATTTATCCGTGTATCGCCGCCACCAGGCAATAGTAGGGGCGAATCTTGTATTCGCCCTATCGAACGGGCGAATACATGTTTCGCCCCTACGAAATAAACCCAACTGGCCGAAACGATGATCAAGGCCGTATATTCTTTATTGGAGATCACCTTATAGCCGGTGATCGCGCTTCCGCCATTGGAAGCCGACGACGTAGCAAAATCGTTACCTGTTTCATTAGCCGTTGCCGCACCAATAGGCTGGAGCTCATGGAACAGCTATAGGGGTCACTCTGTTGGAGGACGCTGATGGCAAACTTATTCCGGTTGCATTGGTGGCTGTGACCTTAAAAGTATAGGCTGTGCCATTGGTCAGCCCCGTAACAGTGATCGGACTGACACTGCCGGTGGCCGTTTTCCCGCCAGGGGTTGATGTTACCGTATAGCCGGTGATCTGGCTCCCGCCGTCAGAAGCTGGCGGCGTAAACTTGACTGTCGCCTGTGCGTTACCCGCCGTGGCGGTACCAATCTTTGGGGCTCCTGGAACAGCTCTGGGGGTTACACTGTTGGATGCAGATGATGGCGAACCAGGTCCGGCTGCATTGGTTGCTGTGACCGTAAAAGTATAGGCTGCGCCATTTGTTAGCTTCATAATTGTGATCGGGCTGGCGCTGCCTGTCGCCGTTTTTGCGCCAACACTTGATGTTACCTTATAGCTGGTGATCGTGCTTCCGCCATTGGAAGCTGGTGGCGTAAACTTGACAGTCGCTTGTGCGTTACCCGCCGTGGCGATTCCGATGGTTGGAGCTCCGGGAGCTGCTCTGGGGGTCACACTGTTGGATGACGCTGATGGCAAACTGGTTCCGGCTGCATTGGTGGCTGTGACCTTAAACGTATAGGATATGCCATTGGTCAGCCCCGGAACAGTGATCGGGCTGACACTGCCTGTGGCTGTTTTCCCGCCAAGGGTTGATGTTACCGTATAGCCGGTGATCTGGCTCCCACCGTTAGAGGCTGGCTGCGAAAACTTGACCGTCGCCTGTGTGTTACCCGCCGTGGCGACACCGATCTTTGGGGCTCCGGGAGCTGCTCTGGGGGTCACACTGTTGGATGACGCTGATGGCAAACTGGTTCCGGCTGCATTGGTGGCTGTGACCTTAAACGTATAGGCTGCGCCATTGGTCAGCCCCTGGACAGTGATCGGACTGGCGCTGCCTGTGGCAGTTTTCGCACCAGGACTTGATGTTACCTTATAGCCGGTGATCGCGCTTCCGCCATTGGAAGTTGGCTGCGTAAAGCTGACCGTAGCCTGTGCGTTGCCCGCCGTGGCCGTACCGATGATTGGAGCTCCGGGAGTTGTCACCTGTGCTGATGCCTGTGTTAGTGTCACATCTACAGGGCTGCCGGTTGCACCGGTTGCAGTTACCCGGATGGTGGCAGTTCGGGCTGAGGCGCCGGTGTTTGCCGTGAAACTGCAATTGATGGTTCCAGAATTGGTGCCGCTGGCCCCTGATGTGATCAAAAGCCAACTGCTGACTGGTGTCACTGCGGCTGTCCATGGCATGGTTCCGGTTCCGGTGTTTGAAACGCTGAATGTACTGGTGCCTGCGTCTTTGACCACATTCCGACTGGCTGGGCTCACAGAAAGAAGCGAAGATACCGCAACAGGCCATCCCATGTCTTCAAAAATCCCCAATGTAACAGGGCCTGGGTCATGAGTAGATACACCTGATGATATGGCATAAACCATCAGCCTGTTTTCCCCACCAGCAAAAGTATTGTAGTCCAAATGGGAGTAGCTGGATCCGGACATCCATGTGGAAGGAGCAAAAATTTTGATTCGCTGGCCGCTATTGGCCGCCATAGCATTTGTCCCATGGAACCAGAGACTATTGGAGGTCAAAGCACTGCCCAGCGCCACGGAGGGATTAGCGTAGGCACCTGTATCAATAAGCGAATTACCCGCACCATCTCTCATGAATCTGTCGTAAATAACAGGATAACCCGTGCTGCCACCCCAACTGCCTGTTCCTCCAGAACACGACATCCAGCCCGCAAAGTTGAGGCCGTGCGCTATTTCATGTAGAACAACCGACATTAAGTCATATTGACCAGCCGGAGTTACGCCATCCGTTCCGTAATACCAGGTAAAGTTGCTGTTGTAAGTGATGTGCATGTCAAAATTACTTGGGGCGATATCTGAACCATACAAAGCATTCGCCAACGATCCCACATACCAGGTATTTGCGAGCGGGGCACCTGTGAATCCTTTGTGTAAAAGCCCTACACCGGAATATCCTAAAATACTGCTTGAACCTAAATTCGACCAGCATGCATTAATGGTTATCGGCACTGAAGACTGCAAAAAGTTGCCCCAAATGGTGGCGGCGGCATTAAAAGCGGCTTTTGCGCCTTCCGGGAAAGTGCTACAACTTGCACCCCAAAGGTCTGTACCGCCACCAGGTACATAAGTTATGGAAAAAGTTGCGGTAGCAGTTTCAGGTAGGGTCGCCATATCAAACCGGGTCGGCATCTGAACCTGTTCGGAAGGGGAATTGGGATCAGCCCAGACAATCACTGGGTTGGTATTGTATAACGTATTTCCATCGCTGGAAAGCTGCGGTTCCAAATATGCTGGCCCCAAATACTCAGCAGCAGATACCGCCGAGACAGGGAACGCCAATACTAAAATAAATGCTGCGACTGTGTAACTATTTTTCAGTAGTTTATTAAGCATTTTCCCCCTCCCTAATTTTATTGGCCTATAATTGTTACCTTTAATTCAATGTTCAGGTTTAACGTAACCACAAGATTAAAGTTTGATACAAAAAATGACGATGAAACACCCCCCCAAATCCACTGCGTCCGGTAATATCTATAGATGGATATACTGTCAACTGTCATAATCTGCAATTCTGCCCCCCACCCTCCCCCGCTGGGGAAATAGCTAATGGAAAGCACCGGTAGAGTCGGCATCCGGGATCGCCGCACCCCAGTGCGGCAATTATGACGACGCTCTTGTGGCGGCTAAAAGCGAAGGGGGCCACTCCATAGAGCGGCAATCCCAACAACATCGGGGATGGTAATTCTCGTGGGTATCTTCCTCATTGCCGCACTGGGGTGCGGCGATCCCAGGAGGATTCCCAAGTGTGGCGGCGAGAGTGTTGGGATCGTTTCATCCCATAGTCCTGATCAGATACCAATCTGTATAAGCAGAACAAAAATGGGATCAACTCTTCACTAAAATATATGGCAATTTTCATCAGCCCAGCCGACATCCAGCCGACTCTACTGCGAAAGATTATGCCCGTTCGCAGTATATGTCAAATGAAAAAAAGCTATTGTCCCAAAACCACCAGCCGGGTAATGGCGCTGGCCGCATAGTTGATATGCAGGGTTGAAAACACCAAATACCTGTTCAGAGCGGATTGCACCGCAATATCCGCAGTTTCCTTGTTCCTGTTATCACCCGCCAGAATCACGTCCGGATAATCTTGACGGATTCGAGGCTATCGCTCTCGACCTTTTTGGGGATTCGGTCCATCTAATCCTTGATTGACTCGGGGCTGTCGCTCTCAGCCTTTTTGCGAATCAGGTCCATCTGGTCCTGTTTGGAACGGTAAATCACCTCGCTTTCCTGCGGATGACTGACAACATGGGGTGTCATAAATACGAAAAGATTGGTTTTCTCCCGATTTTTCGAGCGGGATTTAAAGAGCCATCCCAAGCCCGGAACATCGCCAATGCAGGGTACCTTGTACTCGGTCAGGGACAGACTGTCATCAATCAGCCCGCCGATCACCACCGTGTTGTTGTCCTGAACCAGAACAGTTGTAGTGATGGTGCGCTTCAGTGTGGTTGGTCGCTCGTTAACAGCCGCGGCTACAGTTGAGCCGCTCTGATCCAGTTTGGTCACTTCCTGAGAGATATTAAGACGGACCAGCCGGTCTCTGCTGATCTGAGGTGTGATTTTCAGGGTGATGCCAACATCCCTGTATTCAAAAGTGTTAAAGGATTCCAGATTGCCGGTGGAGCCGGATTTGGTCTGATAGGGAACGTTTTTCCCAACCATAATCATGGCCTCTTCATTATCTGTGGTCAAAATCTGGGGCGTTGACAGGATGTTGACATCCTTGTCTTTTTTATATGCTTGGACAACAGCGGCAAGGCCTGGAAACTTAATGCCGCCGATATTCAGGGTTTCGCTCAGGATTCCCATTGAAAATCCGGAAGGCAGAGTTCCAACGCCGCCAGTTATCGGAGATATCATCCCCTTGACATTGGGATAGTCTCCAGCGCCGCTGAATCCGCCGCCAAAAGCAGCAGGTCGTCCGTCGATACTGGTTGTCCCCATGGATATCCATTCAGTCCCTATACTAAAATCCTTGTTCACATTCACTTCCATGATCAGACATTCAATATAGACCATGGCTCTTGGAATATCGAGCAGCCGGATGATTTCTTCCAGCGCAGCATATTCGCCCTTTTCAGCCATGATGACCAGACTGTTGGTGGCTTTATCCGCCGTAATCTTGACTTTTTCGGACAAAATGGCTGGCGCCGCCGCCTTGTCTTTTTCAGACGCGCCGTCGGATTTTCTGGGCATGTCCTGAAGCACCTTGACCAGGTCCTCAGCCTTGGCGTTATCCAGATAATAGACCCTGAGTTTTTCGTTTCCCTTGGGAGTTTCCTTGTCCAGTTCCTGAATCAGGTTCCTGATTTTCTGGGTATGTTCATCTCCGGCCATGACCACCAGCGCATTGGTTCTGTCATCGGCGAATACCCGGATACCAGCATCGGAATCCTCTTTCCCAACCCTGGCAGCGGTCTGGAAAATGGAATCCAGGAGCCTGACCACTTGGGAGGCACCTGCATAACGAAGAACAAATACCGAGATTTCCTGCCCTGAACTGGAAACGTCAATGGCCTTGATCATGCGAAGCAGCCGCTGAATATTGGAATGCAAGTCCGTGACAATCAGCGTGTTTGTGGGTGGATAGGCCATCAGAACGCTACTTTTGGAAATGAGCGGAACAAAGAGACGGGAAATCAACACGGCATTGGCGTATTTCAGGGGAATTACCTGGGTGACGATCCGATCGTCCGAAGTCCCGGACGACTCCCGAATCAGAGTTTCGATACCTCGGGTCCGGGCTTCGGAAAGGGGCACGATTTTTACCAGTCCCCCGGATTCAATGGCCGTAAATCCATAGACTTCCAGAACAGATTCAAATACCTTGTAGGCTTCGGCTACGGTGATTTTATCCGGAGAGATTATAGTGACCTTGCCTGTGACACGCTGATCCACCACCATATTTTTTCCGGTCAGATCGCTGATAAACTTGATCAGAACGGCAATATCCACGTTGTTGAAATCAATGGATATCAGCCCATTGGAAACCACTGCATTTTCTGATGGCTTCTGTGGCTGTGAAGCTCCTTTTTCCTTTGCAGCGACTGGCATTTCAGAAAACAGCATCAGCATCAGCATCAGCAATATCACTGCACGGCAGTTAACAGACGGAATACGCAAAACCTGTAATTTCATGACTAAATCCTTAAATAATGGGGCAGGTAGGGGCGAATGATGCCATCAAACTGTAGAGTATCTCAGCCTAAGTACATCATAACCTGTCCGTAGGTATACTATCAAACAATTTTATTTTATAACTCCACTGATTCAACCCACACCTTTTTTTATGAACAACAACGCCGATGCCAAGGATTTTCTGGACTCCTGACTGTTTTAATTCCAAAGCGTAATTCCTGTCCTTAATTTGTTTTAGTGCGTTTTTCATGGCGGTTTTGGGCGTCTTATCGTACTTTGAATTTACTTTTTTGAATTCAAAGACAAATCCG
>CAIMCT010000386.1 GCA_903839535.1 uncultured Desulfobacteraceae bacterium | reverse complement strand
TGTAGGCAGGGGCATCAAAGAGATCAGTGAAAAACAGGAGCAGTTGGTACTGGATACTTGGCGGGCCAATCCGGGGTATGGTCCTGGACAGATTCGAAACCAGTTACGCAGACAGGCTGAGACCGTATCCATTCGAACGGTGCGTAGAATTCTGGAGGCCAATGGGTACAAGGCATCTGGCGTGAAGTCAACGGGCGAGAAGGCAAAACGGTTTGAGGCTAGCCGTCCTTTGGAGCTTGGACAGATGGATATTTTGCAGTTTTTCATTCATAAGCTTCAGGTGTATTTGATTTTGTTGATTGATGATTTTTCGCGGTTTATTCTGAGTTGGAGTTTATTGGAAGCGACTTCTATTGACGCTGTTATTGATGTGGTTCAAAGGGGCATGGCGCGTTACGGAAAGCTTGAAGAGTTGTTGACAGATAGGGGCTTTGTTTTTTATTCTTGGAGATGCGCCAACCGATTTGAGCGGTATCTCGAGGTGGAGCGGATTGAGCATACGCACGCAAGGCCTCATCATCCCCAGACACTTGGAAAAGTCGAGGCATTAAACCGCCGGGTCAAGTCCGAGTTGATTGAGAAAAAAGAATTTCAGACGGTTCAAGATGCATCAACGGCGATTGAACAATGGGTAGATCATTATAACTATCGCAGGCCTCATCAGGGATTGGGGGGTTTTCTGACACCTGCGGATCGGTTTCATGGAAAAGCTGATCAGGTGTTGGAAGAAATTGCAAAAGGCATTGATGTAACTGAAATCTTGAAGAATTGGGGAGCGGTATAATGTTTCATCAGGGATGTGTGTCTGATGTGCTGATGAATGGGATCATCTGGAAGTGGATCATGGAAACGGATCAGCGTCTTGTAACTGGATCATCTGATGAGATAGTGTTCTACGCGAGCCGTTCTGGAGTATGTTTCAAGTGCTGAACGAATTAAAAATATCACTTGGATAGAAAGCCGTCTATCCCATTGCCTTGTAACTTACTTTAATGATTCGATATTCTGGCATTGCTCAAAAAGTTACCCGTAAAGTTACCCCAAAAAGAGCAAATTATCTGTGTTCATTCATTGAAATGATGATTGTTCAGGAAAGCATGGGTTACTTTATAATATTGCAAAGTGTCCTCTGTGTGAGACTGTTTCAGGTGATGAACGAGTTTTTATGTGCTGGTATTCAAATATAAAAGGCCGTGCCTGGTTGATCAGGTGATGGCCTTTTTTGTTTCAAGATTGACTGAAAACGAACCCCTTTATCATAAAAAGTTGTACAGGGGTTGTACAAACAGGGTTAAAAATAAAAAAGAGGTTTTCAGCTTTCGCCTTAACCCCTTGATTTAATTGGTGGAGCTGAACGGGATCGAACCGTTGGCCTCATGACTGCCAGTCATGCGCTCTCCCAGCTGAGCTACAGCCCCACAAATCTTATGCCGGTTAAATAATCAATAATTGCACTCATGTCAATGATTATTTGACTGAACATATATTTTTGGTTGCGGTTTTTACGAAAAAAACGCATGATGCCAGAAATAAAAAAGGCCATCAGCACAAGAATATGGTAATTGGTTACCTTTGCATCTGAAAGAGTCTGTTGCCCGTTTACAATAAACCTGTAAGCTCATGGCCCCGTTCGTTCACCCGGCAATGGCTATCTGAATAAACCATGTATGACTATCAACTAAATCAAGAATACTTTGCTCAGATCGCAGACGACATTCTGAATATCGGATGTGAAGAGCTGTTGAAGATAGGGGCGGAAAATATCAGGCCGGCATATCGGGGTGTCTATTTTAATGCCAGCCGGGATGTGATGTATCGTGTCAATTACGAAACCCGGTTCATCACGCGGGTGATTGCGCCAATCAGCATTTTCTCCTGCCGAAACGCCGATCATCTCTACCGGAAAGGCTCGGACATCGAGTGGCGCGATTTTTTCTCTGCGGATCACACTTTCGCCGTCTTTGCCAGTGTCTCGAACAGCACTGCCATCAACCATTCGGAGTTTGCCGCGCTTCGCCTGAAAGATGCCATTGTTGACTATTTCAGAAACCTGTCCGGAAGCCGGCCAACGGTTGAAAAGATCAATCCCGATATCTGGATCAATCTTCATATTGAAAACAACCAGGCAGTTATCGGAATCGATACTTCAGGCGGATCACTCCACCGCAGGGGATACCGGAAACAAACTGTCAAAGCCCCAATCCAGGAAACGCTGGCAGCGGCCATTATCCATCTTTCTGCATGGAACGGCGAGCGCCCCCTGTATGATCCGATGTGCGGTTCCGGGACCCTGGTCGCAGAGAGCCTGATGCATTATTGCCGCATTCCGGCCGGAATTCTCCGCAAACGGTTCGGATTTGAGTTTCTTCCCGATTACGACAGAAAAAGCTGGAAACAGGTCAAGGCCACAGCAGATCGGCGCATACGCAAACTTCCGGAGGGGCTGATTGCGGCCAGCGATATTTCGGAAAAGGCTGTCGCCGCAACCCATGCAAACCTTCGAGAGCTTCCCTACGGTGAACGTATTGCGGTGGTTGTTAAAGATTTCCAGCAGATATCAAGACTTGAAAACAGGCTCATTATCTGCAATCCGCCCTACGGCATCCGTCTGGACAATCCCGTCGAGCTTGAGTCGTGGTATAAAAATTTTGGTGATTTTCTGAAACAAAGATGCCTGAATTCCAATGCTTATGTCTATGCTGGAAATCGGGATCTGATACCCCATATCGGCCTGAAGCCGTCCCTGAAGCTCCCATTAAAAAACGGCGGTCTTGATGGACGACTGCTGAAGTTTGATATCTACTAAAAAATCCGGTTGGAAAGCATTAAATTTTGAGGCGTTTACAAGACAGGAGAGATGAATGAAATACATTGCCCCTTCCATATTATCAGCCGATTTTTCCCGGTTGGGAGAAGAAATCAAAGCGGTTGAAGCGGCCGGCGCAGACTGGATCCATGTGGATGTCATGGATGGTCATTTTGTTCCCAATATCACGATTGGTCCGATGGTTGTTAAAGCCGTCAGAAAGGTGACCAAACTTCCCATAGATGTCCATTTGATGATTGAAAATCCGGACCGGTTTATTCAGGACTTCGCCAAGGCAGGCGCCTCCCTGATTTCCGTTCAGGTTGAAACCTGTACGCATCTGCACCGGACGATTCATCTTATCCGGGATTGCGGCTGCAGGCCCGGCGCAGTGCTTAATCCGGCCACCCCAGCGTCAGCTCTGGAATGGATTCTGGATGATCTGGATTTTGTCCTTATCATGAGCGTGAATCCGGGTTTCGGGGGACAGAAATTTATCCAAACCGCCCTTCAGAAAACAAGGGATATGCGAAGATGGATTCAGAGCAAAAAACTGCCCACTTTGATTGAGATTGATGGCGGGGTGAATGAAAACACCATTCTGGAAATCTCTGAGGCCGGTGCGGATGTCTTTGTGGCCGGCTCAGCCATTTTCGGCAGCCAGGATTATGGAAAAACAATCTCCACGCTTAAACAGATAATTATGAATTATGAAGTATGAATTATGAATGGGGAAGGCGGAGATCATTCATACTTCATACTTCCAAATGAGGTGATCAGATGGAACCCCTGTCTGAAAATAAAATAATCATGGTGATTCACGGTCCCAACTTGAACATGCTGGGAAAAAGAGAGCCTGAAGTCTATGGAAAGGCCACTCTTGATGATATCAACACCGCCCTTAAGGAAACTGGAAACCATCTTGGCGTGTGCGTCGAAACATTTCAATCCAACCATGAAGGGGCCATTGTGGATAAGATTCAGGAAATAATGAACTCTCATCATGGCCTGATCATTAATCCCGGCGCTTACACGCATACCAGCGTGGCTATACGCGATGCCCTGCTGCTTCTAAGTTTTCCGGTGGTTGAGGTTCATCTTTCCAATATCTACAAGCGGGAGACCTTCCGCCACCATTCGATGATTGCAGGCGTTGCAACCGGGCAGATTTCCGGACTGGGCGGTGATGGCTACATTTTGGCGCTGGAATATCTTGCACGGCAATGTCGAGCCGTCGTTCACAATTAAACAGAAGAGGTTTCATGAATTTATCCCACGTTTCACTTATTACTGATGAACTGCACCTGACTACCCAGCAGGTGCAGGCCGTTGCTTTGCTTCTGGAAGAGGATGCCAGCATTCCATTTATTGCAAGATACCGTAAAGAGGCGACCGGAAGCCTGGATGAGGTTTCAATCGCAGCCATCCGGGACCGGCTCGGTCAGCTTCATGATCTCGATTCGCGAAGATCAGCCATTCTGCACTCTTTGGAGCAGCATGGCCATTTAACCGATGAACTGAGACAGAGTGTCATGGCTGCGCCGACCCTTTCCGAGCTGGAGGATATCTATCTTCCATTTCGCCCCAAACGCCGGACCCGCGCCACCATTGCCAGGGAAAAAGGGCTTGAGCCACTTGCTCTTCTGCTCCTGGAGCAGACCGGAATTGATCCGATTCGGGAGGCGACTTTGTATGTGAATGCCGAAAAAGGTGTGGACAGTCCTGAAGAGGCGCTTTCCGGGGCCAGAGATATACTGGCGGAAAGAATCGCGGAGGATTCCGGAGCCAGGGCGCACATTCGCCAATTGTTCGCTGAAAAAGGGATGTTTGTCTGCCTGGTTTCAGCAGGAAAAGAGGCCGAAGGCGCTAAATACAAGGATTATTTCGACTGGAAAGAGCCGGTTTCCCAGGCTCCGTCCCATCGAATCCTGGCCATGCGCCGGGGGGAAAACGAAGATATCCTGAATCTGTCCGTATTGCCGTCCGAAGCAGATGCCATTTCGATTCTGGAAAACATTTTTGTAAAAGGCGGCGGCGATGATGCCAGCCAGGTTCGTCTGGCGATTAACGACGGGTACAAACGGCTTCTTTCCCGGTCCATGGAAACCGAGATTCGCGTTTCAACCAAGGAGCGGGCCGATGTAGAGGCCATCCGTATTTTTGCAGACAACCTGAAACAATTGCTTCTGGCGCCGCCCCTCGGTGCAAAACAGGTTATGGGATTGGATCCGGGTTTTAGAACCGGCTGCAAGCTGGTGTGCCTGGACCGCCAGGGAAAGTTGCTCTATCATGACACCATTTACCCGCATTTGTCAGAGTCGCAAACTCGGCAGGCAGCAGAGAAGGTAACGGAGATATGCAGCCGCTTTCAAATCGAAGCCATAGCCGTTGGTAACGGTACGGCCGGCCGGGAGACTGAGGCATTTCTGCGAACCGCCGTGCTTCCCACGCAGGCAAAAGATACTCCATCCGTGATCATGGTGAATGAAAGTGGAGCTTCGATCTATTCAGCTTCGGAAGTCGCCAGGGAAGAATTTCCCGATCTTGATTTGACGGTTCGCGGCGCGGTATCCATTGCCAGACGATTGATGGATCCGCTCTCGGAACTGGTGAAAATAGATCCCAAATCCATCGGTGTCGGCCAGTATCAGCATGACGTGGATCAATCCGCCCTGAAACAATCCCTGGATGATGTAGTTCTTAGTTGCGTTAATCACGTTGGCGTGGATGTCAATCAGGCCAGCGCCCAGCTCTTGACATATATATCCGGGCTGGGGCCGCAGCTTGCCCGAAACATCGTCCAGCATCGCAATGAAAACGGCCCGTTTGATTCGCGTCAGGCTCTTAAAAAAGTCAAACGCCTGGGACCGAAAGCCTTTGAACAAGCTGCGGGATTTCTAAGAATCCGGGAGGGAATCAATCCCCTGGATGCCAGCGCCGTTCATCCGGAGAGCTACCCAATCGTGGATGCCATGGCAAAAGATATCGGCGGCACAGTGACGGATCTGTTGAAAACAGCCGAGCTTCGCAGCCAGATTGATATTGCCCGGTATGTCACAGAATCAGTGGGACTGCCGACCCTTAAAGACATTCTGAATGAACTGGCCAAGCCAGGGCGGGACCCCAGAAAGCCATTTGAAATGGGCTTTACCAGTGGTGTCGAAAAAATGGAAGACCTTTGCATCGGCATGAAACTTCCCGGAATTGTCACCAATGTTACTGCCTTCGGGGCTTTTGTGGATGTCGGGGTACATCAGGATGGTCTGGTTCACGTTAGCGAATTGTCCGACCGGTTTGTCAAGAACCCCCAGGATGTGGTCAAGGTCAACCAGAAAGTGCAAGTAACGGTTCTTGATGTGGATCTGGACCGCAAGCGGATATCGCTTTCCATGAAATCAGCACCGGAAATGGCATCTTCATCCCAATCGCATCACGCAGTATCCGAGCTGAGAACCGAATTGAAAAGAGGATCCCGAAAGCCTTTAAAGGAAAAGCCGGTTCCATTCAATAATCCGTTTGCTGATATTTTTGGTAAAGGATAGGTTGTCATTGGTGAGTAATGGTGAAATGTTATGTGGTAATCGAGTAACTTCTCAATAAGTCTGAAAAATCTAAATACATTAATATTACAGCATGTTATGATTGAGAAAATTTGTCATTTATCTATATAAGCAATAATAGTGCCATGTATAATTATTGTATTATTTAATGGCCCAAATATTGCTTGTATAAATGAAAATTAACGCACAACCTGATGAATTTATAGGTTGTTATGACTTATTGAGAAGCTACCAAATACTTTTAAACCACGAAACACGCGAAACAAGTAAGGGCGATCGGCCGGTCGCCCCTACCGTCTTTGCGTGCTAAACAATTTTCATTTCACTACCCCTCCCAGCGGTAGAGCAAGTGGCTGGCATGACAGCATCACCAATATCTCCAAGTTTGTTTGCAGGTGAAAAAATGACACCGAAAACACATATTCTGCTTGTTGATGACCATCCGCTTTTCCGGGAAGGAATCAAGGCTATCATCTCCAGAAACATCAAATACGAAGTGGTTGGGGAGGCTGGCACGGCTGATCAAGGACTTCAAATGGCCAGGGAACTCAAGCCAGACCTTATCTTGATTGATTTGTCACTTCCAGACCGAAGCGGCATCGAACTGATACGGGATATTTGTTGTTTATCGCCTAAAATCCTCATGATGGTCGTCAGCATGCATTCCAAGATCGACTATATCGTCAAGGCATTTCAGTCCGGTGCTTCAGGCTATCTGGTAAAGGAATCAGCTTCGGAGATGATGATGTTGGGAATTGATCATGTCTTGAAGGGCGATTACTATTTGGACCCTTCAATTTCCCATCAAGTGGTAAAGAAACTTGCCAGCTTGCCTCCGAAGAATGTGGTTGTGAATACTTCAGGGTACGACACTCTGACCCTTAGGGAGCAGGAAGTGCTGGTGCTGCTGGCTGAAGGACTGTCCCCAAAACAGATCGCCGATAAACTTTTCATTAGTCCCAAAACAGCAGAGAATCATCGCTCCAGTATCATGCGAAAACTCGGGCTGCACAGCGCAATCGAATTGGCGCGATATGCGGCCAGAATTGGCCTGATCGACTTGGACATCTGGAAATCGTAGTCCCCCCCCTTCTTATTCCCGTATCAAATCCACCGTAAACAAATGAGGAAAACTCCCGACTGGGAGATTTACCCAGACAAAATGAAGCCATCCCCCTATGGACAAAACAAATAGAAACTGTAATATGCTTCCAGCGTAAACGTCCGGTCAAAAAAAGTTCCAGGGGCGATAATCAACATGTGCTAAGCAATTGTTTATGGGAAATTCACACTGAAAAATTTTGGTGGTAACGATGGAAAGAACAACCCATGGATCAGATGGTATATTTCCAGATTTATTGCGCCTCATTCGGAGCATTCAGCGAATAGAGGGGAACCCGGATTGTTTCGGCGCCGCAGGTGAGTACTGTGATCGTCTGGACTGCCAGTGGCGTTGCTATTGTCTCAAATCGCCGGAAAATCGATCAATACAATTTGAACGGACATCTTCACAAGATACTGGGAGGGGAAAAAATGACTGTTTCCAAAGATGAAAGAAGTGACGAGCGGTTTGACTGTAAGATTCCTATTGTTGTTTCTTCCTTTAATTCAAGATCTTCCACAGATGCGTTATTGGTGACTCACTGGGTGGATGGAGTCAGTTTTATATCAGATGATGCCTTCTTTCTGGGGGCAGCAGTCATGTTCAGGATACGTTCATTTAAAAATTCCAGTAGCAGTGATCTTGAGAGATTGCCGAGCGTAAGCATAGGAGAGGTAAAATGGTGCAGGAAGTTCCCCGATGAAGCATCCGCTGAGTACGAGGTAGGGATCAAATATTATCCACAAGTTTATTAGTTTTCGAAGATGTTTTCGATCTGTGCTGCAAGCATTGGCTGATCTGCCCAACTCCGAAATGCTTGTCCAATGGTTGAAAAAGGAATGAGCTGACAATGAGTAAGCTACATACCAGCCAGTACACTACATGGAGTAACTGGTACGCGCCTTGGATCGTGCTGGCGGTCCCTCTGATGGCTACCGCCGCTGCAGTCGTCCTGTTCATGACAGCGAAGGCGCCTTACCTGTTGGTATGGCTCGCCGTGGCCGGCGGCATCCTCGTTGCGTTACTACAGTTCGCCCTGGTTCGTACTCTGATCAACATCACGGATGAAGCAAAGCGTTCAGCAGAGAATCTGACGAAGAAGCTGCTGGATAGTGAGGTGTGGAACACGACAATCCTGATGATGTCCATTGACGGATTCTGGCTGACGGACATGCAGGGGTGCCTGTTGAAAGTAAATGAGGCATATTGCCAAATGAGCGGCTACAGCATGTCGGAATTGTTGACCAAAAGCATTTCCGACTTTGAGATTGTCGAAAAAGGCGATGACATCACCGCCCACATCCAAAAAGTCGTGATTCACGGCAATGACCGTTTCGAGACCCGGCACCGACGCAAGGATGGAAGCATCTTTGATGTTGAAATCAGTGTCCAGCATCAGCCCAGCGCAGAGGGACTGTTGGTGATGTTTCTGCGTGACATCACATCTCGTAATCGGTCGGAAGCGGCTCTACGGGAAAGTGAGAACAAATATCGGACGCTTCTGGAGAACATCCCGCAAAAGATATTCGTCAAGGATGTAGCCCACAACTATGTGTCGGTCAACGAACACTGTGCACTCGATCTCGGTATCCGGCCCGAAGATGTGGTTGGGAAGTCAGACTACGATTTCTTTCCGAAAGAGTTGGCCGACAAATACCGCGCGGACGATCGGCGAGTTATGCAGATGAACAGCGCCGAGCATTTCGAGGAGGCGTACATCAGTGGCGGCATTGATTACTTTATCCACACCGTCAAGGCGCCAGTCAGGAACGAAATGGGAGAGGTCATCGGCGTGTTGGGAATCTTCACGGACATAACCCGGCGCAAGCAGATGGAATATGAACTGTCCGCGGCTCGCAACGATCTGGAGAATAAAGTACTGGAGCGAACGAAGGAACTTGATGAGGTGAATGCGGCATTGACGGCGGAAATCCAGGAACGGACGAAGATACAAACTGTTTTATCAGAAAGCGAGGTGCGCTATCGGACCCTGTTTGTGCGGGCCTGCATCGGAATCTTAGTTTTATCTTTAAGCCGCAAGATTACCGAGGTCAACGAGTTGTTTGCCAGGATGCACGGTTTTACTATTCCAGAAATGCTGTCCATGCGTCTGAAGGACTTTGTTACACCCGAAACCTATCAACTGGCGCATGAAGTGAGCGGACAGATTATGGCAGGGGAGATATTAACCGCCGAGGTTGAGCATTATCACAAGGACGGTCATGTTTTCACACTTGAAGTGACGGTAAGCCTGATCTCTTCAGGCGGAGGAGATTCCGTATTGTGTCTGTACAGAGACATTACAGAACACAAACGGGCGGAGCTGGACAGGATCGCTCGCGAAGCAGCGGAAGCAGCCAACCGGACCAAGAGCATATTTGTGGCTAACATGAGTCACGAAATCCGTACGCCTATGAACGCCGTACTCGGGTTTGCGCAGGTTTTGGCGTGCGATCCATTGCTTACGCCAAAGCAGAACGAATGTGTCCGGATTATTAGCAGTAATGGAGAGTACCTGATGCGACTGATCAACGACATTCTGGACATATCCAAAATCGAGGCAGGGCTGCTTACCCCTAACGAAACCACTTTTTGCCTTCACGATTATCTGGACGAGCTGGAGCTGATGTTTCGCTCCAGCGTTATCGCCAAGGAATTGCAGTTGTTTGTGGAGCGGGATGCAAACGTGCCGCGTTATGTGGCCGCCGACGGAGGTAAACTGAGGCAGATATTGATCAACCTGATTGGAAACGCCATCAAGTTTACGGAAACGGGCGCGATCAAAGTGCGAGTTGAGGCGGTTGAAGGCAAAACCGTGGAGGATAAAGATGTCCTGCATCTCGTGGTCGAGGTTAAAGACACCGGTCCAGGCATCTCCGACGATGACCTGGGCCGGATATTCGACTCGTTTCAGCAGGGGGAGTCCGGCGTGAAATTTGGCGGCATCGGACTGGGACTGGCCGTCAGCCGCAGGCTTGCTGAAATAATGGGGGGTGAGCTTACTGTTGTAAGCCAGGTGGGCAAAGGCAGTTGTTTCCGTTTTGATGTACCGCTGAAGCCGGCTGAGAAAATTGCCGGGCAGCATCAACTGGAACATTGTCGCGTCGTCGGTCTGGAGCCAGGTACGGGACCGTTTCGTATTCTGGTGGTGGACGACGTGCCGGTCAACATTGCCCTTACATACTCACTACTCCGGCCTGTTGGTTTTGAGGTTGCAGAGGCGACCAATGGCGTTGAAGCCCTGGATGTCTTCAAGCAGTGGTCGCCCCATGCAGTGTTAATGGATATGCGTATGCCGGTCATGGACGGTTACGAGGCCACCCGGCGGATCAAGTCCACTGAGGCAGGCCGTGCTACATCTGTTATCGCCCTTACTTCCAGCGTTTTTGAAGATTCGAAAAAAAAGATAATGGCGGCCGGTGTGGATGGGTACATAAGCAAACCACTCCGGAAGGCGGAACTCTTTGAGGTGCTGGGTAAATGTCTGGGCCTGCGCTATGTCTTTGCCGATGAGCCAGATAAAATACATGGCCATCCGGAACCCGCATACACGACACCGGAAGCCATGGTCGCGCTGCCAAAGGAGCTGATTCATGCCATGCTGCAGGCTGTGGAAGAAGGCGAAATTGACCACCTAATCGGGCTGGTCGTTGAGGTGGAAAAACTTGATAGCGCCACGGCCCGTGTGCTGAAATCGTTGGTTGATCGGTTCGACTACGAAAAGCTCAACCAATGGCTGAAAAAGGAGGCGCATGCCAATGAGTAAAACAACTAAAATCACAAACATGATGGCATTTGACGTGCCGACACCGTTCCACGAATGAAAAAAATGGAGGGAAGCTATGACTGAGGCTGCGGAACGTAGAAAAATCATGGTGGTGGACGATGCCCCCGCCAATTTGAATTTTATGCACAAGATGCTGCAATCCAAAGACTATCATGTGCTGACATTTCCGGACGGCGAGAAAGCGTTGAACGCCGCCTCCAAGAATCCGCCCGACCTGGTTTT
The DNA here is from genome assembly GCA_903839535.1 of uncultured Desulfobacteraceae bacterium. Taxonomy (GTDB): domain Bacteria; phylum Desulfobacterota; class Desulfobacteria; order Desulfobacterales; family Desulfatirhabdiaceae; genus RAAP-1. The sequence continues at coordinate 10,146 of CAIMCT010000386.1, read as the reverse complement.
CCTGGACATAAAAATGCCAGGGATGGACGGTTTCGAAGTATGCGACAGATTGAAGGCGGATGCAGCGCTGAAGGATATTCCAGTGATATTCATCAGCGCTCTGGCTGAAACCGAACACAAGGTCAAGGCATTTGCTGCGGGCGGCGTGGATTATGTAACCAAACCGTTTCAGTTCGAGGAGGTTAACGCCCGCATGGAGACCCATTTGCGTCTGCGTGGGCTGCAGCTTGAACTGCAAGCACTGAACGATTATAAAAACCATTTTCTGGGAATGGCGGCGCATGATCTTCGCACCCCGCTTGCCGCGATCATGCTCATCAGCGAATCTTTGGTTTATCAACTCTCGCCCTCGCTGACCAGTGACCAGTCCAAATTTTTCGATATGATGCTGGCTTCCTGTAAATTCATGACCGGTATGATCAATGATTTGCTTGATGTATCCACAATTGAATCCGGACACATCAACATCAACAGGCAGATGGTCGATATCACTGTTCCGATCATAAAAAGCGTTGAAATCAACAGGATGTTCGCTTCCCCAAAAAATATGTCAATAGCCATAAGCTGTCCGGATCAATTGCCTCTGGTTTTCGCCGATGCCGATAGAATCGGGCAAGTGATCGACAATCTCCTTTCCAACGCGATAAAGTATTCTCAACCGGGAACCGATATTTCCTTGTGTTTGCGTCATGAGAACGACAAAGTCATAGTTTCGGTCGCTGATCAGGGCCCCGGCATCCCGGAAAATGAACAGAACAAACTTTTCCTGGCCTTCGGTAAAACATCGGTCAGGCCTGCCTCGGAGAAAGAACGCAGCACCGGGTTGGGCCTGCTCATCGTAAAGAAAATCATTGAAGCGCATGATGGGAGAATATGGTTCAAGTCGGAACCGAAAAAGGGTACCGAGTTCTTTTTTTTCCTGCCCTCATGTCATAACTGGGATATATACTGTACACGGGCGTAAACCGCACTTTTCAATTGGTTTTCAATTCATCGCAAAGACGCAAAGGACGCAAAGAAGATCATAATTTCATTGAATATTTTCTCTGTAATCTCTGCGGTGAATAAAAATTTAGTCATTGACCGCTCAAAGAATGTAGTGTGAACGCAAATAGGTGCTACCAACATGGAAAAATGCAAGATACTGATTGTTGAAGATGACATCAACTTCGCAGAAGCCACAAAAACAAGACTTCTTGAGATGGGTTATCTTGTTTCTGGCATAGTAACTTCAGCGGAAGATGCCAATGTCGTCTATTGCTTGTTTACAAACCAAAACACATGGTATCAGTGTCAGCCAAGGAGGATTGTTATGCGGAAAAATGGCTTAATGCGGAAAACCAAAAGAATCCAGTTTTCATTTGAAGCAGCCGATGCGAAGAAAGTTTCTCTGGTGGGAGAATTTAACAACTGGAACCCAGACGCAGATCCGATGCAAAAAGATGAAAATGGAACATGGACAAAGGTGAAGATGCTTTCACCTGGAAACAAAGAATACAAGTATCAGGTTGATGATGAATGGGTGCATGATCCTGAAAATTTAAGGGTTTGCTCGAACTGTTTCGGGACCTTGAACAATGTCGCCAGAGTCGTCTTGTAGGTAATGATAATAATCAGAGCCACATCCTAAACGAATGGATGCGTTCTTATGGGGGGAGAGATTCTCATCATTAGCGATAAACACATAACCAGGATGGATGAAAACCAGGAATTGCTGTCGCATGAAGAAACGCGACGGGTACTCCACGAGTTGCGGGTGTATCAGACAGAATTGGAGGTGCAGAACGTGGAACTGCGCATGGCGCAGGTGCATCTCGACACCGCCCGGGCCCGCTACTTCGACCTCTACGACCTGGCGCCGGTCGGCTATTGCACCCTCAGCAAGGGGCTGGTCGTGGAGGCCAACCTCACCGCCGCCACCCTGCTCGGAGCTACACGGAGCGCGTTTAGCAGACAGCCGCCTTTTAGCCGGTTCATCCTCGAAGAGGACCAATGCATCTACTACCGGAGCATCGAGCAGCTCTCTACGGCCGGTGAGCAGCAGGCGTGTGAGCTGCGGATGGTGCGTGAGGATAAAACGTCCTTCTGGGTTCGGTTGGAAATAGTCGCTACGCAAGATGCCGACGGCAAAAGGGTTCGTCGCGTCGTGTTTAGCGACATTACCGAGCGCAAAAATGCCGATGAAAAAATCCATGCACTTTCGCAATCGCTGATGCAGGCACAAGAAAAAGAACGGTATCTTATCTCCTGTGAGCTACATGACAGTATCGCCCAGAACCTTTCCGCGCTGAAAATCAACAACGATTTGATTTATAACGATATACCAATGATATTTCCTGATTTACGGGAGAAACTGACGGCTTCTTCCCGCCTGATTTTACAGACCATTGTGGCTGTCAGGAGTCTGGCTTACGACTTGCGTCTCCCCGGCCTGGAAGAATTTGGACTGTTGAAGGCGCTCGAAATATATTGTGAGGAGGCTTCCGAAAAGGGAAATGTAAAATTTGACTTTCAATCGTCCGGCATGTTCGCGATAGACCTGGATAGAAATATGGAAATCCATATTTACCGTTTGATTCAGGAAGGCATGAACAATATTCTCAAACATGCTGAATCCGACAGTGCGACCATCCTGCTGCTGGGATCATCTCCGAACATCATCCTCCACATCAGGGATAATGGCAGGGGCTTTGATGTGAAGGCTCAGGAGCTTTTATCCGCAGCCACAAAACGGATGGGCATTCGCGGCATGCAGGAAAGGGTTAACATGATTCACGGCAGTATGGCGATTAAGTCTCAACCGATGAAAGGCACCCAGATATCTATAAAAATCCCTTTGTAGAAAAACCAAAAGAAATATTCGGAGGAGCAAAATATGGAAACATATAAAAACAGTTATGATAAAAATGAAGATGCTGTGGGAACTGCATGAGATAAGGCATGAACTGCATAAGGAACTCAGTCGGAAAACTGCTGAAGAGATAAACAGGGACGCTATGAGAAAATTTCAGGAATGGCAGACAAAATATAAAGCGTGACGTTAAAAATAAACGGAGCTGACTTGAACTAAGTCTGATTACCAGAAAAAGGAGAAAAATGGCTTACAGTAATTTCACATTTGATAAAATCAGGAAAGAGCTTAATCTCATGACTGAGGATAAAACCGGTCTTTTCAGCCATATAACCGAAGTGCAGGCGGATGAATATTTTTCAAAATCTCTGAAAGAAGACAATATCCCTCTCGGATTGGCGATCAATACAGAGAAAGCCCGCTCGGAACTGATTATAGCTCCGGTACTGCTCGAGCTGAGAAAAATGACGAATAAGCAGATAAGTCTGTTTTCAGGGATTGAATTCGATGTCATTGAGGAACAGGGATTGAACGGTGTCTGTGATTTTATTGTCAGCCTTTCACCCGAACAGTTTTTTCTGGATGCTCCGATAGTTGTCATAGTGGAAGCGAAAAAAGAGGATATAACAAAGGGGCTGCCACAGTGTATTGCAGAAATGAGGGCATCTCAGATATTCAATGGAAGAAGAGAAAATCAGATTGAAACAATTTACGGAGTTGTAACAACCGGAAGTAACTGGAAGTTTTTAAAATTGCAGAATCAGACGGTTTATATAGATTTTGACGAATATCATATAAAAGAGTTGAACAAAATAATGGGGATATTGTTCAGCATGTGTCAGAAAAACTCCTAATGCTCGGTGGAAACAAGGTATTTTGGTTGTTCATCAGGCGGAATGCACATTTACGGACATAAGCCCATGTTGCCCCTTGCTGCATCGCAGGGCCGGTTTAACGGAAACTTCCACATCCTGCCCGAGCATCGTTAAAAATTCCATAAGACGGCCTGCAGATACCGAAGCGGGACGACAACGCATAATCGTTGACCCTTGCGTTTGCGTGGCGCCCAACAGTTTTGCCGCCTCGGCTTGGGTTAAGTCTCGGTCTTTCAGAATCCGGTAAATCTGTATCGTCAATTTAGCCTTAACAAGTTCCTGTTCGGAATCAGGAAACCCTAAATCGGCAAATACATTACCGCTGCTTTTTTCATAGTCCTTTGCCATAATTCAATCATCCTTGTTCTTGCTGGTATAAAGCATCTCGGCTCGCTTTAACCGCTCTCGGATCAAGTATATACTGCCAACTGTCACAATCTGCACTTTTGGACCCCCACCCCAACCCTCCCCCGCTGGGAGAGGGAGCATAAGGAAAGTGCAGATTATGCCCGTTTGCAGTATAGATCACGATTCGGTGTCGCAATCCCATGCTTTGCTTTCTTCTGAAATACATGCAAAACATAAACCTTGGCAGCAAAACGGACGGTATAAACGGCGCGGTATGTGTCGCCCTTACAATCCTCGATCAGTTCTAAAATTCCCGCACTGCCAAAGCCCTTGAGTGGTTTTGCCTCGGGTGGCCGCTCACCCAATTGGACGGCATACAGCGCATATCCAAAGACACGGCGAACAGGCAGCGGCAAAGCCTGTAAATCCTTTCGGGCTGATCCGATCCATTCAAGCTCTTTAAGTTTTGTTTCGTCCATTATTTAAATATATATTTTTTTATGACCAGGTAATCAGCCCCGGAGAAAATTTGAGCATTCCGTCTCCGTGCGGTGTTATCCGAACGGTGAACCCGTAGCGACCCGAAATTCGGCATGTCACGGAACAGGCATATCGAAAGCTTCCGTTTTCATGACTTTCCTGTACGATCATGGGTTCGGTGTGAATGGCATCCAGCGAATCCACGGATCTCATATTGCCAGTATAGAGTTCCACGTCAACATCATCGGGTCCCAGTTGTCCGAGATGAACGTCTGCGGTTACCTGGAATGTCTCGCCGACACGGTACGGGCCTTTGCGATCCTGAGCAGGCGCATCAATACATATATCTTTCCACAGGCTGCGGAGCCGATCCCTCTGAATGCGGAGTTTTTTGGCTATAGCCCCATTATTTTCGGTCAATTCCTGAAAGCGCTGAGCAATGGGCAGGTAAAAGCGCTTTTCATATTCACCGACCATGCGGAGACTGCAGTAATCCTGCATGGCCATTTTCATGGATTCTTTCATCATCTGTATCCAGCGAATCGGCATGCCTCCAACATCGGTATGCCTCTGACCGATGCGATGATCATAAAAACACGGAATGACCTCGTTTTCCAATATATTATACAGAGACTGGCTGTCTTCAATATCTCCATAGCATGAATCTGCGCATTCAGTGTCGTTGCCGATTCGCCATCCCCTGTCTTGCGTCCATCCTTCACACCACCACCCATCCAGAACGCTGAGGTTCAGGACTCCGTTTGCGGCGGCTTTCATGCCGGATGTTCCACAAGCCTCAAATGGACGCCGTGGCGTATTGAGCCATACATCGGCGCCCTGAACCAGATGTCTGGCGAAGCGCATGTCGTAATCTTCGATAAAAACGATTCGTTGACGCAAGTCCGGGTCCCTCGCAAACTCGACGATGCGCTTGATGAGCGCTTTTCCTTCGGTGTCTTTGGGATGGGCCTTTCCTGCGAAAATAAACTGTACCGGATGGGTGCTGGAATTGACAATGGCCTTTAACCGGCAGGGATCCTGAAACAACAGGCTGGCGCGCTTGTAAGTGGCGAATCGCCTGGCAAAGGCTATGGTAAGCACATCCTGCTCCAGAACCGATTCGACCTGAACCAGCACCGACTTGGGAGCATTGCGCCGCTTATACTGCCGGATCAGCATTTCCCGGCAAAGTCGAATCAGATTGGCGCGATTCATTTCGTGGGCGCGCCACAGTTCATCGTCGTAAATTTCTGATATGCGATTGGCATTCTCGGGTTTTCTGGATCCCAGATACCAGTCGGGTCCGAGATGGCGCTCAAACAATATGGCGATTTCAGATGATATCCACGATGAAATATGGATGCCGTTGGTGACATGCGAGATGGGAACCTCATTTTCAGGTACCTCCGGCCATATATGGGCCCACATGTGTCTGGCGACCCTGCCATGTAGTTGGCTTACTCCGTTGCAGTTCTGCGATAGACGCAGGCCCAGAATAAACATTGAGAAAGGTTCATTTGGTCCTGCCCCTGTGGGTTGTCCCCAAGACAGAATCTCGCTTTCAGTAACGCCTAATCGATCCTGGAACGAGCTGATATATGGCTTGACCATATCCACTGGGAAAACCTCATGCCCGGCGGAAACGGGCGTATGGGTGGTGAATACGGTGACTCTGGGGACGATCTCCATCGCGGTTTTGAGTTCCAGATTATACCGTTCCATCATTTGAGCCACTCGTTCCAGTCCTGAAAATACCGAATGTCCTTCATTCATGTGACAGACCTTGGGGAAAATACCAAGAGCCGCCAGCGCCCGGAGTCCGCCGATCCCCAGAAGGATTTCCTGGGCCAGACGGATTCGGGTTTCCGCGACGTATAATCTTGCAGTTATTTCACGGATTTCAGGAGGGTTTTCAGGCAAATTGGTGTCTAAGAGATAAAGGGGAATCCGGCCCACCCGGATTTTCCAGACTCCTGCATGAATAAGGCCTTCAGGCCCGGAGATGGAAATGTTGATTTCTGCGCCTGTAGTGTCCCGCGCCCTTTCTACGGGAAGCTGACAGAGTTCGGTTTCCGGATAGGTTTCCTGCTGCCAGCCGTCTGCATCCAGAAATTGCCTGAAATAACCGTTTCGATACAGTAGTCCCACCCCTACGAGCGGCAGGGCCATACTTGAGGCCGCTTTCAAGTGATCGCCCGCCAAAATGCCAAGGCCTCCGGCAAAAAGAGGAATGCTTTCATGCAGCCCAAACTCCATGGAAAAATAGGCGATGGCGTTTTCCTGTTTGTATGGAGTGTTGCCAGCATCCACAGGATACGCCACCCGTTTTTCAAACCATGACTCTACCCGATGCAGATGGGCTAAAAAACTGTCATCCTCCGACATTTCCTTCAGGCGTTTTTGGGAAACATTGGCGAAAAGGACTACGGGATTGCGGCCGGAGCTTTCCCATAATCTGGGATCAATTCGCCTGAAAAGTTCGATTGCATCCGGTTTCCAGCACCACCAGAGGTTGCGGGACAATATTTCCAGAAAAGAAATCGAATGTGGAATGGTCGGATAAATCTGATATGTTTGAATGCGATTCATGGTTCAATATCCTTTGTTAAGTGCGAATGGTCGGACGGATTGACTTCATGGCTTTCCGGGAAAGATCAGGCGGCGGAGTCGAACATAATAGTGCAGGCTGGATAAAAACAGCGCTCCGCCGATTGTCAGATAAAGGGCGGCAAGGTATTCCCTCGGTATCGAAGAATGGCGGAGAATTGCGCCCAATACAACCATGACGACGATGATAAAATAGCTTTTCCATGCCTGAAAAGCAAAAAAACAAGCATTTCCGGGGAAAAGAGAGAGCCTGCCAATGTTTTTAATCGCAATTGTTGAAAAAACGAAACGATAAGCGACCACCGCCCCTATTATTCCCGCTACTCCTGGCAAAAATGCGGCTCGGAAAACAAAGACATCAAGCCATCGACAGGCCAGCCTGCACAGCAGGATTCCCACTGCGCTCCATGTGAAACCGGCTGCTGCAATAAGGCAATATATCGGAGCCGCTGGCTTTAGTTTTGAGAACAACATGGGTGCTTTTTTAAAGTTTATGATCATTTTGTGCTTTCGTTTCAATTTCATCTCTTTCTTCTCTTGACTTCAAAGGCCGAACCGAACAATATTGGCAAATTTGTAAAAAGTCAAATTTAACTTTTTCATATAAGGATAACCAACGATGGAAAAACACGTTTTACTGGTGGATGATGAGGTTCCAATCCTCAAAATGATGACAAGAGCCTTCACCAGGGCCGGGTATGAGGTCGAGACGGCTGAAAGCGCCGAAGATGCGATGGAGCTGATTAAGACATACAAATACATGGTGTTTTTTCTGGACCTGAATCTTCCAGGCATGAACGGAATTGATCTGTGCCGCCAAATTCGAAAGGATAATCCGCTCACCATTTTGTATGCGGTCACAGGGTTTGCCACCACTTTCGAGGTGTTTGACTGCAGACAGGCAGGATTCGAAGACTATTTCACCAAGCCGGTGGAACTGAAGAAACTGCTTGAAGCTGCCGAACAAGCATTTCAGAAACTGGCGCGATGGAAAAGAGAAGAGGAAAGCTTCAACTTAAAGGATGTACATTGACAGGAATTACGAATTATGAATTATGAATTACGAATGCGGAATGGTGGAAGCCCAGAGGCATTGGAGGAACTGTGCAAACGCTGACTGATCATATAACGAGGAGGCAATACTCATGCGTATCCTGATTGCCGAGGACGATTTTACGTCCCGCACCGTGCTATCCAGCGTGTTGAAAAAAAGCGGACATGAGGTGGTGGAAACCGTTAATGGTGTTGCTGCGTGGCATGCGCTGCAGCAGCCAGACGCGCCCCGGCTGGTGATTCTTGACTGGATGATGCCGGAGATGGACGGACTGGATGTTCTGCGCCGGGTCCGCGCCCAGCAAACCGACCAGCCGCCCTATATCATCATGCTGACCGCCAAGGGCGGGAAGGCCGATATCATCGCCGGCCTTGATGCCGGGGCCGATGACTATCTGACCAAGCCGTTTGATGCCGGCGAACTCCGCGCCCGCATCTCAGTTGGCCGACGCATGATTGAAATGCAAGCCAAGCTGGAGGATGCGCTGCAAAAAATCAATGAATCATTCAAAGCCGCTGGAAGGATACAACTCAGTCTCCTGCCAAAGCCTCTTTCTGCCGGAGATCAGGTCGAATTTGCATGGAAATTCAAACCTTGCGATGCCGTAGGAGGAGACATATTCAACGTTATGTCTCTGGATGCCACCCACATCGGCCTATATTTGCTCGACGTAGCGGGCCATGGTCTGCCATCGGCCATGATATCAGTCCTGGTCTATCAGATTTTGAATCCCCATACTGGAATTCTTGTTGATCACACTGTCAATCCGCCGCATATCCTTGATCCGGAGGCTGTGCTTAACATTCTGGACAGGGAATTTCCCCTGATGCGCTTCAAACGGCATTTCACCATTGTCTATGCCGTATTGGACATAGTCTCTAACACACTAACATACAGTAACGCTGCTCACTGTTCGCCAATCATCATCTCATGTAAGAACGATCTTAGAATCCTGACGGTATCCGGCACGGTCATTGGTGTTAACGCTTTTGCCTTTGGGCAGGAAACAGTGATGCTCGCTCCCGGCGACAAGGTCGTGTTTCTAAGCGATGGCGTATTCGAGAGCGGGAATGCAGCCAACGAACTATTTGGAGAAGAACGGCTTTACCAAACACTACGAGAGCTGCGGTCCGCCACCATAGACGATCTTGTACAAGGCATCTACTCTAAAGTCACGGGTTTTGCCGAATCACAGCCGGCTGCCGATGACATAAGCATTTTGGCATTCGAGATTAAAGATTAGCTGTAGTTTTTAAGAAAAATAATGTGGCGCAGACTTTCAGCCTGCGCCACCCCTGGTTTCTGTGAACGGGCATAATCTGTGATTTCAATAAACTCCATCACTCAACTGGAGAGGGTCAGTGGGTTTAAAAGCTCGATTTATGTCCGTTTACCCGATCGAGGTAAGGCCAGTCTGATGGCCGGTGGAATGCGGTGATTACATCCCTCCATAAGGTCCGATGGTGAATACCGTCGGAATATTGGTCGTTCCATCCGTACTCTTCGTAAGATTGGATCGAGCGCATAGGTCTATAAGTTATGTCTTTTCTAAAGCTTTAATATTAAAGGGGAAATGGCAGTGTGAAGCTCTGTTGGAACGATGCTAAAGTCAAAGAGACTGTAAGCGAAAACCTTACCGGATCACAGAACTGCAGCGCCCCAGAGGTGTCGTTCCAAGGTGCCAATCGCCTTTGAAAGACTATATGATTTTGAAATCACACGAAAATAAAAAGCCATAACTTATAGACCTATGCGACCGCCTTTGCGTGAGGAACAATTTTCATTCATGGGGGCGGCATAGACCTGCCATGAGCGTTTATCCTGCGTATCCTGTTCATCCATAAGGAGTATCTTTCTTAAATTCGATCACCTCATATATGAAAATGATACCTCCCCCTTTGGAAAAGGGGGACCGAGGGGGATTTTTCAGG
>CAIMCT010000385.1 GCA_903839535.1 uncultured Desulfobacteraceae bacterium | reverse complement strand
TCATCGTGGACCATGGCTTCGTATCGGCCCCGGGAATCCGCAACCGGCAGCATCATGATCGTATTGGCGAAATTGTCGTATTCGTCGATCAGCAGAAAAATCGGATGACCGTAAGTTTTGGTCGATGAAACCAGGGATTGGATGGAAACCAAAGCATTGGCGCGGTCAATGATATTTTCGGACAAATCGAATCCAGCGAAACGATACCTTCTAACAAAATCCTCGATGCAAACATTGATATGACCGTAGAGGGATCGCTTGATGTCATCGGGTGATCCGGTCGGATCAATACAGGAAAAATCCCAGCGCAAAATGAAATAGGAGTTTCGAAGCGCTGTGGGATCGGCGCTGATGGCCAGCTTGCCGAAAATGCTTTCGAAAGCATCCCGGCGGGCGATATCGTAATAGTTTTCCAGCATGGACAGCACCAGGCTTTTGCCAAATCTCCGAGGTCGAATGAACAGGGATGATTTGGTGCGCTCCAACACCGGAATGGCATGGGTACGATCCCGATAATAATAGCCGCAGGTATTGATTTCTCTGAAATCGGATATGCCGTACGGGAATTTGATCATTGGGGAAGCTCCTTAGCTTACATAATTGCTCTGAGTTGAAAAATAAAAAAAAGCCTTGATCATCGTTTCAGCCACTGCGATAGAACCAGAATCATTCCTGACATTCATCGCAAAGCTTCAAAATGTCCCCGTTGATGGTGAGCAAACGGAAGGTCTATTTGAATTTCCTTATACGGGACACGAGGACACACCGCACTACCTTCTCCCTTGAGCAATTCCACCAAGCCGAAACGCTCCATGCTTTTCAGTGTGCGAGATAAATTTGATTTAGCTCGACCGGATAAGGTTTCCAATTCGGCAATAGACTTCGGCTGTTGCTCAATAATGAGATTGAGCAGCGTGCGATTTTTATCTGATAGCACACGGGCAAGGCTCTCGATTGATGTAAACCAAAGTTTTGCCTCATCATTCCCAGGCTTCAATTCACCGCACGCAATCGCCATCGTTCGCTCTTTCATTTTTTGATAGGAAGCTATACCAATTCGCAATATCTTCATAAGCTGCGTCCTCTCTCTTTCAATAATGTTATCATCAGATGATAACTACTGCAACCGGATTTTTACCGTGTGTGCCAGCACTGTCCGGCTAGGTTTTTGCTTGCGGGTCTTCACCTGTTTTTCCCTGGGCAAGGGCTGGCTTAGAACACGTCAGTCTTGTGTGTCGTAGCTCATTTTTAATTTGATTGCGTAGTTGCTGACTCTTGCGTTGGAAACTCGTTGATCGAAATGATATTTCTATGTCCCAATGAAGCATATAAACCGTGGCGACTTGCTCGGCTGATAAGTCAAAGCGATCTGTCGCTATCCAGTAATTAACCTGCCAGATGCGGCAACTTCTAAAAAAGCGACAAAACAAACATCATGTTCTGTCACACGCCGTCTTACGCTCAGGATGAAGAATTTCTTCCTCATCCTGGTCTTGTCGTCAAGGAATGCATCAACGACTTTTTATTATGCCTGTTTTAGGATTAAGCTGCCGTTTACTTAGTCGTGGACCAGGTGTAGCTTCCGGAACATTCTGAGCCAACACCTTTATAAACTGCTACGCCGCTGGCGCTATTTGAATCAGTAAATTTGCCTGAAATGGAAAAACTGGAGCCATCGTAAAAGCCGCCGGAGATGCTGAAACTATTATTGGTAATTGGGATATCCGCTGTGGAAGACACGATTATTGTAGTGCATGAGCTTCCGCCAAATTTAACCGCAAGTGACACGCGGGTGGTTCCTACAAGCACTGAACTTCCTGTTGATGTAAGGGAATTAGAAGCCGAAGAGACATTGAATGATACGATAGAGCCATTCCATGTTCCAGGAGTGGGAACAGCACTAGTATCTGGAGTGTTAAATGCATAGAATGCAATCCCATCAAAACGATATCCTGGTAAGTACTGAATAATAGTGTTTTTTTCATTTTCATCAATGGTATAAAAAAAGCCAGTTGCCGTACTAAACCGATACACAGGCTTAGTAGCAGATGTTGCTGTTGCCGTTTCAGCCATATCTTGTGGCTGGTTCGGTATAGCATCTATTATTTCATAACCATTGAACTTAAAATCACTTTGATTGTCTGCAAATGCATTGACCATTGTGAAAAAAATAGCAAATGAGATAAAGCATACCAACATAACAAACAACTTTTTCATAATTCTCCTCCCTTGATTTCTTCGTCCAGCAGATCACTCCCGCCGAACAGTTATCGGAATTTTTCAAATTACTTCACGATGCGAAAAGATGGATACAGAGATTGGTGCATGAAGTTGTTATTCCCATTTCTTTCGAATATTTTTACAGTAAAAATTGAACGTTTTGCCAGATGAGTTTAGAAAATTCGCGATCTGCCTGGTGCTTTTTCCCAGTCTTATCCGAACCGCCACCATAATTTCAGCAGACAAGAGCCGAACACCGGTGTCAGATAATTTTCGGACCAGCGGTAATATGATTTCTTTCAGATAAGATTCAAGGATAAGAAAATCCTTTTGTCGCGGGATGTTGCCGAGACTCTCAGACTTTTCCTTGAGCAGGAAGGGACAGACCAAACTTTGAATATTTAACAGCAGCTCATGATTGAGATTTTCTTTTAATTTCAGTAAGTTATATCGGGTGGGGG
>CAIMCT010000384.1 GCA_903839535.1 uncultured Desulfobacteraceae bacterium | reverse complement strand
TTATACTGAGAACTGGCGTAATCTGCGCTTTCATTATGCTCCCTCCCCCCGCGGGGGTGGGTTGGGGTGGGGGTCCAAAAGTTAAGATTATGACCGTTGGCAGTATAGCACTGGCCTCAAGACTGATAGCCGCTGGGTCCATAACAAACCGACGCGTCAAAAGTCGGCACACCAGCCTATACTTTTAACGGTCAATGACTGAGTATTTATTCACCGCAAAGGCGCAAAGATCACAAAGAAAATATTCAATAGAATTATTTTCTTCTTTGCCTCCTTTGCGTCTTTGCGTCTTTGCGGTGAAAAGAATCGTTTTTTTAAGGATATTCCTTAAACCGGTAACCCACGCTGCGTACAGTTTCGATGTAATGTCCGCAGGAAGGCCCCAGCTTTTTTCGAAGCCCGACAATCTGTACATCCACGCTGCGCTCGGTTACCGGATAGTTGTCGCCACGGACTGCATCTACTATCTGGGAGCGGGTAAATACCCAGCCTGGACGTTTGCTCAATATCATTAAAATCTGAAATTCCGAAAAGGAAAGTTCAACCGGTTCTCCGCAGACTTCAATCCTGCGCCGTCCTATGTCAATTGAGATATCACCTCGGCGGAGGATGTCTTTTTCTGACGATTCGCTTTTACGCCGGAGTACCGCGCTTATCCTTGCACACAGAATTTTGGGACTGAAGGGCTTGGTAACATAGTCATCGGCAAGCCCCAGTCCTGAGACGATATCGGGTTCTTCGCTTTTGGCGGTTAGCATGATGATGGGAATATTGAGAAATTTTGGATCTGATCGCAGCCTTTCCGCAACCTTGACCCCACTGATTCCAGGAAGCATGATATCCAGAACCAGCAGATCAAACGGTTCAGAGCGGATCAGCCGGATAGCGTCTTCTCCTGACCCGGTACAACTAACACGATAGCCTTCTGCTATCAGATTATACCGCACCAGCTCTACAATATCTTCTTCATCATCTACTACCAGAATTCGTAATGTATCCATTATTGGCTTCCATTGATGATGCCAGTTTTTATGATTACAACATTTTCCCAGGGTTTTACGATCCAGGCATGAGTTGGTGGACGCTCAGTTTTTCACCATCAACTGCGCCACAGCCTTTTCAAGGCCGTCAATGGACAGTTCGAACATGGGGAAGATGCGGCTGATGGCCGCGATGCTCGGGGTGTAATTCCATGAGGAAACCGGTGCCGGATTCAGCCAGACACAGTGCTTGAAGGTTTCGGACAGAAATTGCAGCCGCTCGATGCTGGGCTTGGAAGTGCGTTCTTCAATGTGAATGGAGCCATCTCTTGCCATGAGTTCATACGGAGCCATGCTGGCATCTCCGAGCAGAATCAGCCGGGTGTCAGGGTCAAAGGCGGCGAATTCATCCACTCGCTTGGGCTCCTTGTATCGGGACGCATCTTTCCAGAGGGTGTCATAAATGGTGTTGTGGAAAAAAAATGTCTTGATGTCCTTGAATTGGGCCTTGGCATAATCAAAAAGGGTCTGCACCACCTCCACATAAGGATCCATGGACCAGCCGCCATTGTCGATGGCCAAAATCACCTTGAGCCGGTCTTTCAGGCCTCGGTCAAAGACAATTTCAATTTCCCCAGCATTTTTCATCGTCTGGTAAATGGTGGACTCCACGTTCACACGGTCTTTGGGGCCGGAGGGAACCAGGTGACGCAGTCGCTTGATGGCCTCTCCGACCATGGCCTGCGTCAGTGGGCCGTCCAGGGAATAATCCCGGTACCGCCGCTCCATGGCGACCTTGATGGCGGAACGGTTTCGGGACATTCCGCCCACCCGCATTCCGCCAGGGTGCCGCCCGGAATGACCCACAGGGGATGTTCCGCCGGTCCCAATCCACTTTCCGCCGCCGTCATGTCGTTCGGTTTGATCCTTCAGGCGCTCCTTGAAATACTCGATGAGCTCCTCCGGTGTCATGTTTTTCAGCTCTGATTCATCAATGCCCAATGCCTCCGCCAGGATTTTGGGATCCTGCAGCCAGGTATCAAGAAGATTTCTGGCCATTTCATCCAGGGCGAAACCCTCCTGATCCGGCATTTCCGCACCCTTGAAGTGATGAGCAAAGACCTGGTCGAAAAGGTCAAAATACCGCTCACTTTTCACCAGAATAGACCGGGAGGCCGTGTAAAAATCTCCGAGGCTGCCGACCAACCCCTGCCGAAGCGCCCGATGAAGGGTCAAAAACGAAGTGGGACTTACGGGAATGCCAGCTTCCTTGATCTGATAAAAAAAATCCACAAACATAATAGGTTAACCTTTCGGTCGTGAGAAGGCACAAATAAAAAGAGTTGACCGTTCACCGTTCACCGTTGACGGTAAACGGTAAACGTTTCGTTAAAACAATCGCCTTCGGCTGACGGCGTTGACCGCACGGGTAAAATCCTGGCTTTTTTTAAAGAGAATGCCCATAAACGGAACATCACCCTTTGCCAGTCGGCTGGGTTTGAAATCAGGATCAGCAGACAATGCCCGAATCCAGTTGATCAGCTCTCGTGTCGCCGGACGTTTTTCTACAGCTTCGAGTTCCCTAAGCTTGTAAAACGCAGCAATGGCGTTTTCAGTCAGTTCATTGTCCAGGTCTGGAAAATGAACTTTTAGAATCTGGCGCATCATCTTGGGGTCCGGAAAGGCAATGTGATGAAAATTGCACCTGCCAAGAAACGGATCCGAAAGATCTTTCTTTGCGTTGGAGGTAATGATAAACACCGGCCGATGTATAGCCCGAATGGTTTTGTCAATTTCAATGATATCAAATTCCATCTGATCCAGGACATCCAGCATGTCATCTTGAAAATCCGTATCCGCCTTGTCGATTTCATCTATCAGCAGCACTGTGCGGGTATTGGCCTTGAAAGCCTGGCCGATTTTTCCCATCTTGATATAATCCTCAATGTTGCTGACATCCCGTTTGGAGTCGCCAAAACGGCTGTCGTTAAGGCGCGTCAGGGTGTCGTACTGATACAGTGCTTCCACCAGTTTCATGCTGGATTTGACGTTGAGAATGATCAGCGGCATCTGAAGAACCTCTGCAATGGCATGGGCCAACATGGTCTTGCCCGTTCCAGGCTCCCCTTTTAAAAGCAGCGGCATTTCCAGAGCCATTGAAATATTGACGATTCTTGCCAGCTCTTCATCAAGAACGTAGCGCTTTGCGCCTGTAAACACATTGCAATCCGATGCAGTTGTTGTCATAAATACCCTTTGTATGTGATTATGAAAGTTTTATCGACGATCAACCTTCTGTTTCATTAAATTTGATTTTTCTGTAAATGTCCTGCAGTGATAGTTCACACTGAATCGTTTGTATGGGTATGGTATTGTTCAGATCATGAAATTCAGAATATATCCAGGTATTATCGTTTTGGCGGAAAAATCTTTCAACTCTGCAAAAGTGTTGAGAGATTAATACATATTCTTTAAAAGACGGTATCCACTGATAATGGGCGAATTTTACACCTCTGTCGTAGGCTTCTGTGGAACCCGACAGGATTTCCAGGATAACCCATGGTGTCAACAAAATGTCTTCATTCGCATCTTCAAACTGCTCTTCTTCGCAGGAAATGACGACATCCGGATATGAATATTTCATTAATTTTTCAATCTTGACCCTCATATCGCTTGAATATACATTACACGGTCGGTCAATCAATGTATTACCCAAAACTCTAACGACATTTGTCAGAATAATATTGTGTTTCCGGCTGGCACCGGCCATCGCAAATACTTCACCATCAAAATACTCATTTTTAATATCTGAACATCTTTCCGCCACCAGATATTCTTCCGGTGTCGTGACCATTTTGTGTTGAGAGCGTATCATGGGTACTACCTTTATCGGAAAACACTTTTAAACCACGAAAGACACAAATCAAGTAGGGGCGACCGGCCGGTCGCCCTTACCGCCTTCGCATGAGCCTGCGCTCCAGTGAGATTATTACGACACATCAGCCGATGTCGAATGAACCATCTGTTGATATTATGGAGTTATTATTTATTTGGCAAGATATTTACCATGAAAAACCAATTCCCACCCGGAACACTCAGAATATGAGCGTCGGAAATCAATTACCAAAAGTGCTTGACAAGAAAATCACCTGATGATATTTGTGCAATCTTATATGAACAATTGCGTCATGATTTAAAGAAATTACCATGCCATTTGAGATAGATTCCAGATGGTTGCATCAATATGATATTATTTTGTTTCTTTAATCGAGTACTCTTAACCCATTCGCTGCAAATAGACAGCGGCCTACAGCAGCGGCCGCAAAGAAATGAAGGGAGGTGCTGAACAGACCTGATCTTATGCTGCCGTAATTTGCATTCGCGTATTAAATTGAATTAATGAAAAGCCAACAATAGGAGGTATCTTAAATGCCAAGTTTTGTAATTGCAGAAAAATGTGATGGTTGCAAAGGCGGAGACAAAACCGCATGTATGTACATTTGCCCCAACGACCTGATGGTCCTTGATACAAACGCCATGAAAGCGTACAATCAGGAGCCGGATCAGTGCTGGGAATGTTTTTCTTGCGTAAAGATTTGCCCCACCCAGGCGATTGAAGTTCGTGGTTATTCAGATTTCGTACCGCTAGGAAGCAGCATCATGCCGCTTATGAGCACCGAAGATGTTGTCTGGACCTGCAAGTTCAGAAACGGACTCATCAAGCGATTCAAGTTCCCCATCCGCACCACTGCGGAAGGCCAGGCCAATGGTTATCTGTCATTGAAGGGCAAAGACCTGGACAGCCAGTTGCTTTCTACAGAAGAGGCAGACGGCTTCAAAATGATTAAACCGACATTGGTCTAACCCATCAGCATCGGATTATTTATTCGATCATCTCTTTGAATCAAATATAATTTTGAGGAGGATATAACATGGCATTACCGAACAAAATTTTGGGTGAAACCAAGGCCGATAGAGATCCAAAAGTTGTAGAACGCGAAGTTGATATTCTGATTGTCGGGGGCGGTATGGCAGCCTGCGGCACGGCGTTTGAAGTCAAAAAATGGGCATCCGATGATACCAAAATCCTGCTTTGCGACAAAGCCGCCATGGACAGAAGCGGTGCTGTAGCGCAGGGTCTTTCCGCCATCAACACCTATGTCGGCACCAACAGCCCGGAAGACTACGTCCGGATGGTTCGTAACGACCTGATGGGTCTGGTTCGTGAAGACCTTATTTTCGACCTCGGTCGCCACGTGGATGATTCTGTTCATCTGTTTGAAGAATGGGGACTTCCTGTTTGGAAAAAAGATGCTGATGGAAAAACCCTCGACGGTAACAAAGGCCGTGAAATGGGTACCCTGAAGGGTGGGGCAACCCCAGTTCGTACCGGTAAATGGCAGATCATGATCAACGGCGAATCTTACAAGAAGATCGTTGCTGAAGCTGCAAAGACGGCTCTGGGCATGGACAATATCATTGAACGCTGCTTCATCGTCGAGCTTCTGCTGGACGCCAAAAACCCGAATCAGATTGCCGGTGCAGTGGGCTTCTCTGTTCGTGAAAACATCGTTTATATCATCAAAGCCAAAACCATCATGGTTGCCTGCGGCGGTGCTGTAAATATTTATCAGCCCCGTTCAGTTGGTGAAGGCAAAGGCCGCGCATGGTATCCTGTATGGAATGCTGGTTCTACCTATACCATGGCCATGAAGGTCGGTGCTGAACTTTCCATGATGGAAAACCGTTTCACCCCGGCTCGTTTTAAAGACGGTTACGGCCCCGTTGGTGCATGGTTCCTGCTGTTCAAAGCCAAGACCCTCAATGGTCTGGGTGAAGATTTTGCAGGTAGCGCCGCTGCCAAGGAAGAACTGGCGAAGTACGCTCCGTATGGTACTGCCGCAGTTACCCCGACCTGTCTGCGTAACCACCTGATGTTGGCTGAAATGAAGGCAGGACGCGGCCCGATCATGATGGATACTGTTACTGCTCTGGCAAATCTGGGAAAAACCATGGACAAGAAAGAACTCAAACATCTTGAGTCCGAAGCATGGGAAGACTTCCTGGATATGACCTGTGGACAGGCCAACCTGTGGTGCGCCACCAACACCGAACCTGAAAAGAAAAACTCCGAAGTCATGCCGACCGAACCATATCTTCTGGGTTCACACTCCGGCTGCTGCGGTATGTGGGTATCCGGTCCGGATGAAGACTGGGTTCCGGCTTCTTACAAATGGGGTCACAAAGGCAAAATTTATAACCGCATGACCACTGTCGTCGGTCTCTTTACCTCTGGCGACGGCGTTGGTTGCTCAGGCCACAAGTTCTCCTCCGGTTCACATGCCGAAGGTCGTATGGTCGCCAAACAGATGGTGAAATTCATCCGCGACAATGCGGATTTCAAACCCGCCATCAAACAGACTACCGCAGAACTGGTTGACATGGTTTACAAACCTGTCAGAATCTATCTGGACAACTGTGCATATACCACTGCAGTTGACATTAACCCCAACTACATCAAACCCTCTGGTATGGCCCTTCGCCTGATGAAGGCCACCCATGAGTACGGTGCTGGAACGGCAACATATTATCAGACCAGCTCAAAGAGTCTTGAAATCGTCATGGACATGCTTCAGACCATGCGTGAAGACTGCGAGAAATTGGGCGCCGGCGATCTTCACGAACTGATGAGAGCCTGGGAAATCTATCACCGCATCTGGACGGTCGAAGCTCACCTTCGTCACATCCAGTTCCGGAAAGAAACCCGTTATCCCGGATTCTACTATCAGGCCGATTATCCCGGACAGGATGATGCCAACTGGTTCTGCTTTGTTAACTCCAAGTATGATCCAGCAGCATGTAAATGGGATGTCTTCAAGAAAGACTACATCAAACTCATTGCCTGATAATGGTAATTACCGTCGACGTAGTTTAGCAGGATAATTACACCTCCAGGTATCCTCGGATGCCTGGAGTTTTTTTTTACAAAAAAACAAACCCAAACCTTATAATGCACGGAGGGATAGCATGACAGCAGATAAAGCAGCCCCTGCTAGTGGAAGCATTTTGGTAGTTGGTGGCGGAATCAGCGGACTGACCACTGCCATTGAAGCTGCCGAAGTGGGATACGAGGTGTTTCTGGTCGAAAAGAATCCTTACCTGGGCGGAAGAGTAGCGCAGTTGAATCAGTATTTCCCCAAGCTATGTCCTCCGTCCTGCGGCCTTGAGATTAATTTTCGAAGAATCAAGGACAATCCCAAAATCAAAGTGCTGACACTGGCTGAAGTTGAAAAAATCAGTGGTACTCCCGGAAATTATGATGCCAGCATCCGCATCAACCCCCGATATGTAAATGAAAACTGCACCTGCTGCGGCGATTGCGCCACAGTATGTCAGACAGAAGTCACATCAGATTTCAATTTTGGTATGAATAAGATCAAGGGTGCCTATCTTCCCAATGATCTGTCCATGCCGGCCCGATTTGTTCTTGCCCCGCAGATTGTAGGGACGGAAGATGCCAAACGGTGCAAGGAAGCCTGCAAGTATGATGCGATTGAACTGGACATGGCCGCTAAAACCATCAATCTGAAAGTCGGCACCGTGGTGTGGGCGACAGGCTGGGTACCTTACGATGCCAGCAAGATCGATAATCTTGGCTTTGGCCGCTATCCTAATATCGTAACCAACATGATGCTGGAAAGAATGGCCTCCACAAATGGCCCCACCTGCGGGAAAATCACCCGACCCTCAGACCAGAAGGCGCCTGAAAGCATCGCCTTTGTCCAGTGCGCCGGTTCCCGTGATGAAAACCATCTGCAGTACTGCTCCTATATTTGCTGCATGGCCTCCCTCAAACACGCCACCTACATTCGGGAACAGTATCCGGACGCCAAGATATATATTTTCTATATCGATCTGCGAACCCCTGGTTATCGTTATGAAAAATTCTACGAGAATATCAAGGCGGATAAAAATGTCTTCTTTATCAAGGGAAAAGTCGCCGAAGTCAGCGAAGACCCAAGTTCCCGCAATGTAACGGTCGTGGCTGAAAACGCCGTAACCGGCGAGAAAATTCGCCAGACCGTGGACATGGTCGTCCTGGCAACCGGTATGCAGCCGACAACGGCCCTTGCCAAACATCCAGCCGATCTGACCTACAATGAAGACGGCTTTATCGTGAACGATTTTGTCAAAGGCGGAATGTTTGCTGCTGGATGCGCCAATAAGCCTGCGGACGTGGTGTCATCCAATCAGAATGCGACGGGCATGGCCCTTAAAGCCATTCAAACTCTGGTAAGGAGGTAAGAGGTTAACCATGGATAAAAAATATGGCGTTTATATATGCACGGGTTGCGGAATCGGAGATTCCCTGGACGTTGATGGCCTGTGCGCTACGGTCAAAAAAGCACGCAAAACAGCCAAGACGCATCCGTTTCTTTGCGGCCAGGACGGCGTTGCCATGCTTAAAAAAGACATCAGCGATGAAGGCGTCAATACCCTGACCATAGCAGCCTGCTCCCGCCGGGTCAATTTTGATATTTTCCGTTTTGACGGATGCATCGTAGATCGGGTGAACCTGAGAGAACAGGTGGTATGGTCCCACCCCAAGGGCGACAAATCTCTTGAAATAAATCATACGCAGATGCTGGCAAATGACTACCTCAAGATGGGCATGGTCCGTGTTGAAAAAGTTCAACTCCCCGAGCCCTACAAGCTGGAAAACTTTTCCAGAAAGATTCTGGTCATCGGTGGTGGTGTCACCGGCATTTCCGCAGCGCTTGATGCGGCTAAAGTCGGCTACGATGTCACCATTGTTGAAAAAGAAGCCAATCTCGGCGGATATGCCGCCAAAATGCGTAAACAACTGCCCGTCAACCAACCTTATACCAGCCTGATTCCGCCGATGATCGCGGATAAAATCCGTGAAGTTGGATCCTTCGCAAATATCACGGTGAAAACAAACACAGTCGTAGCCCGTATTGCCGGCCAGCCCGGCGAGTTTACTGTGACCATGAAAAAACCCGGCGAAACGCTGGAGTTTGACGTTCCATTTCCGCTTCCACCGGAAATGAGGGTGGATGCCAGCGGCAAGGAACTGGATAAGGACAAACAAAACGAGCTGTACAAAGAATTCAACACTGGCAAAAACGATATTCTGTCTCTGGATCCCAATGGCGAGTTGTTCGGCGCCGTGGTTCTGGCTGCAGGCTGGCGGCCCTATCTACCGGCCTCAGGTGAATTCGCCCACCTTGGCTATGGCTCCATTGCCGATGTTGTCACCAATCATCAGTTTGAGGAAATAGCAGCAAAGGGCAAAATTCTGCGTCCATCGGACGGCAAGGAAGCCCAGTCCGTCGTTTTTATTCAAAGCCCTGGACAGGGAGATGATAAGGACTTTGCCTATACGGGTTCCGTCACCAGTCTTGTTGCGCTGAAACAGGCCAAATATGTACGCGAAGATTATCAGGATGGCAAGGCGTATATTTTCTATCAACATATAAAAACTCCTGGACTTCAGGAACATTTCTACAAAAGTATTCAACAGGATGCAGGTATTTTTCTTACCAAAGGTGAAGTGATCAGCGTTTCTAAAAGCGGATCTGGCCTGATTGTTGAAGCAGATAATACCCTTTTGGGAGAAAAAATCCAGGTAAAGGCGGACATGGTGGTTCTGGGTACCGGCATGGTGCCGGCGACCGTGGATGATCCGGTAATAAATCTGGCTTACCGTCAGGGACCGGGATTCCGGGATAACGCCATTTTTAATGGGTATGCCGATTCCAATTTTATCTGCTTTCCCTATGAAACCCAAAGAACAGGGGTCTATGCGGCAGGATGCATCCGTCGCGGTCTGACCATTGATGAATCCATGGAAGATGCCGCCGGCGCAGCCTTGAAAGCCATTCAGTGCATTGAGTCAACCAACCGTGGGGTTGCTGTTCACCCAAGGTCTGGAGATATGTCTTTTCCGGATTTCTTTTTTCAAAGATGTACCCAGTGCAAGCGATGCACAGAAGAATGTCCATTCGGCGCGCTGGATGATGACGAAAAAGGTACGCCAAAGCCCAATCCCACCCGATGCAGGCGATGTGGAACCTGTATGGGTGCCTGCCCCGAGCGAATCATCGGCTTTGCAGACTACAATGTTGACAGCGTAGGCTCTATGGTCAAGGCCATTGATGTTCCGTCAACAGACGACTTTGATGATCCGCCGATGCGGATTTTGGGCCTGGTCTGTGAAAACGATGCCTACCCGGCTATTGATATTGCAGGCCTGAACCGGCTGCAGTTTTCCGCAGATGTCCGGCTGATTCCGATTCGATGTCTGGGATCTCTCAATGTTATCTGGGTTAAGGAAGCTCTGTCCAAAGGTATGGACGGCGTTTTTGTTCTGGGTTGCAAGCATGGTGACGATTACCAGTGCCATTTTGTCAAGGGCAGCGAGTTGGCCAGCATCCGCATGAAAAAGATCGGCGAGGCCCTGACAAGCCTGGCTCTTGAAGTGGAGCGGGTCGCTCAGTTTGAAATCGCCATTGATGAATTTGATAAAGTTCCCACGATCATCAATGATTTTGTCAAGCTCGTCACAGATATGGGACCGAACCCCTTGAAGGGTTTCTAAACAAACAGGCCAAACAAAAGAATTAACATGGTCAATCTTGTCTTTTGGTCAGGATGAACAGGATAAAAGATAAAAAAATACTAATATCTTTTTTATCCTGTCTATCCTGTCCATCCATGTTAATATTTTGTCTCAATAAAAAGGAGGGTTTATCATGTCTGATGCGTATCTTGTTGAGCCTGATATGGGGTTTATCAAAGAAGTTGCTGCGCTTGGCGGAGGCGATCTGAAGAAATGCTATCAGTGCGCCACCTGCTCCGTGGTATGTCCAATTTCCCCGGATAATAAGCCTTTTCCACGAAAAGAAATGATTGCTGCGTCTTGGGGCTTAAAAGACAAACTGGTCGGAAATGCCGATATCTGGTTGTGCCACAATTGTGGTGATTGTTCGACTCGTTGTCCTCGCGGCGCAAAACCAGGTGATGTGCTTTCGGCCATTCGTGCTTATGCTATCACTGAATACGCCATCCCCAAGGCTCTGGGAAAAGCGGTGAACGACCCCAAAAAGCTTCCGATTCTTTTGGGCATTCCCGTGGTGATATTTATTGTTCTTGGCCTCATCACCGGCCTGCTGGACTTTACACCGGATGGAGATCAAATTGTTCATTCGCATTTTTTCTCTTCCTGGCTTGTGGACATGATCATGGTTCCGCTCTCGATCTGGGCTGCGACCATTTTTGCTCTGGGACTCAAACGATTTTTGGCGGACATCCACGCCAATGCGCTTCAGGAAGGAAAGACTGACAAGAAAACGATTGATCCCCTGGAATTTGGAAAAGCATTTCTCCGCATCATTCCCACGATCCTGAAACACGACAAATTCAATGAATGTACGGAAAACCGGGAACGATCTACTGCGCACATGATGGTGCTGTTCGGATTTATCGGCCTTTTTGTTGTAACCAGCATTTTCTTTGTTGTTCTGTATATATTTCAGATTCACGGGCCTTATTCACAGCTCAATCCGGTCAAGTGGCTGGCCAATATCAGCGGTATCGCGCTGGTTATCGGCAGCGTACTGATGATAAAAAACCGTATTTCCCAGAAAGATTCTGTTTCCAACTATAAGGACTGGTCTCTTTTAGGTCTTGCTCTGGGATTGGGACTGACTGGCATGTTGACAGAAATGACGCGGCTTGGGGAACTGGCGGGTGCGTCTTACGCCCTGTATTTCATCCACCTGATTTTTGTGTTCTGTTTGTTTGCTTATCTGCCTTTTTCCAAACTGGCGCATCTTGTCTATCGAACGGTAGCCATGACATATACGGAGTACGCCAACCGGAAATGGTGAATGCCCGAATAAAAAAAGCCCCTTTCCTTAAATGGAAAGGGGCTTTTTTATCTTTTCTGGGAGCGCCGCACCCCAGTGCGGCAAAATTATGACGACGCTCTTGTGGCGGCTAAAAAACAAGAGCCGCACTGGGGTGTGCGGCGCTCCCAGGATTGACTATCCATTAAGAATGGCTTCCGCCTCTTCCCTGTAAGCATCCATTACATAGGGGATACCGGTTACTTTTGTACATTCTTCGGTGAGAGACATTAGCTCCTTGCGGGTTATGGCTCCAACTGTGAAGCAGCGGGCGCCTGCCATAAGCTGCTGCAGCCCGACTCTGATCTTGTCCGAGTAGCTGTAGATACCGATAGCACCCAGAGGAACTTCACTAATGGCTTTAGCCCCGACCATATCTTTTATGGCCTCATAGTTCACGAAAATTTCTTCGACGGTCGAACCGTGCTGACTGACGGTTTTGGGCAGATCGTTCTTGTCGATCCATTCAGAAATGTTCTTTCCAACCATTCCGGGAATCATGAGAGCTCGTCCCATGCAGACAGCCTTTACAAAAGGAGCGCCCATTGAGAGTGCCTTGAACACGCCATCTTCGCTTGAGAAACCGCCTGCAAATGCAATATCCGGAACTCTCTCGCCCTTGTCTGTAAGTTTCTTGCAGAACTCATAAGCCGCTGAATGCAGATAGATGCTCGGAACTCCCCACTCTTCCATCATGCGCCACGGACTCATGCCGGTACCACCAGGAGCGCCGTCAATGGTCAGCAAGTCGATCTTGGCCTTGGATCCCCATTTGATCGCCATGGCCAGCTCGCGGAGGCTATATGCTCCTGTCTTGAGAGTGATTCTCTTGAAGCCAAGCTTGCGAAGACGGTCACATTCAGCCATAAATCCTTCCTCGCTGACAAAGCCCAGGCGACTGTGACGCTCGAATTCCCTGATGGCTCCTTCCTTATAGGCTGTCTGGACAATTGGGCTGGACGGATCGGGCGTTACGAGGTAACCTCTCTTTTGCAGCTCAAGAGCCCGCTCCAGTCTGCGGACTTTGATTTCGCCACCGATGCACTTGGCGCCCTGCCCCCATTTGAGTTCGATGGTCTGGAGGCCATGTTTTTCCACGACGTATTCCGCAACACCCAAACGGGTATCTTCCACATTCATCTGCACCAGGATTTCGCCATAGCCCTGATGAAATCGTTTATAGACTTCAATACGTCGATCCATATCCGGCGACTTGGCGATTTTCCCATGTGCGTTCAATTCAAGTTGGGGATCAATGCCGCATACGTTTTCACCGCATACCAGTGTCACGCCGCTGATGGCGGCGCCCACTGCAAAATGTTCCCAGTTCTTTCTGGCGATTTCCGTAGAACCGAGCGCACCGGTGAAAATTGGCGCCTTCATCTTGACTTTGATGTCCCAGCCGTATTCGGTCTCGGTGTTGACCGCGGGAAAGATTGCGGTATCGGGGCTGACCACAACACCAGCCGGAAGTCCCGTAGCACCGAGAGCATAACCCTGAATGTTCAGATGCGAATAGTCAACGGGGTAGTTTTTGTCGGCGCCGGCTGTAATTGAACCGAATGGACTCGGATAGATCACTTCCCGGCCTCGGAAAGTGGCCCGGAATACTTCACAGTTGCCGCGACAGCCGTCTATACAGCGCGAACAAAGTCCACTCATGGGAACTATGCTTTTGGAACGGTTGAAAGTCTGGGTTGCGTCATTGGAGTTAGGCGTTGACAAATTCATGTTTATTCGTCCTTTCTGAAATAAATGTTAATGTTGCCTGAGAATAGGGTTCACTATAAAGGGAAAATGGACGCCATTGTCCGATGACAAAGATACTCCTTTGTATCCCGGTCATGAAATAAAAAAAGCATCCGTCCCTCATTGAGGGTTGGACACCTTTGTCCCTACAAGCTGAAAATTCGCACGCCATTGTGTAAATTATCAACTTTTACGAAGCTTTCCTTATTTATTCCTCCTATTAGCCATACTGAATTTTAATGTCAAGATATTATTTTTGCTAATATGTGTTTTTCGGCATCCTTCATATTACCTCAAAAGTAGTTGACACTTTTTTTGATGAGCCCAAGTGGCCTTGATATGGATAACGATTCCCCCCCTTTGAAAAGGGGGGCCAGGGGGGATTTAGTGGTCGTTGGTAGCTTACCCCCGTTTTCAAATCCCCCTTAATCCCCCTTTTCTAAAGGGGGAAATCAGTCATAATGATCTGGATGGAACGACGATCAAGGCCGCCAAAATATATAAAACTGG
>CAIMCT010000383.1 GCA_903839535.1 uncultured Desulfobacteraceae bacterium | reverse complement strand
GCAAACCCTGGGGTATAGGTAAAAATAGACTGGATAAGTCCGATATGAACGAGTTATAGCAAAAAAATATGTACGTTTTGATCAATTTTAAGTTTGGAATCAGGATAATTTAAAATTTTTCTGAAATCCATTAGGGGTCACTCGTTCGAGCATCCTATTCTCGGACAGCCTCCTAGAGGGTGTGGAGCAGTATCTTTTCTATGAAATTGCACACCCCAAATAACATGGCCACTATCGGATCTAGGGTGGGAGAAAATGATTGTAAAATAATTAGACCATTTCTGTTTTTTAGCTAGATTTAAAGCAATTTCTTTAACCTTAGTAGTTGCTGATGCTTCAAAAACGTTGGCAATATCAGCCGCAGTCCAGAGTTGTTTTGGTGAAGGTGGAGTTGCCGGCGTATCCAATGGGATATAGATTGATTTTTCAGCTTTTTTACCTTTCAGCGTATTGATAAGATAATAATAATTGACAATACCGTGATCATCTTCAACCACTGCAAAGCAAGTAGTTTTTTTGGTTTTCCGCTCATTTCGACTATCGCGATAAGCGGTGAGTTCTTTTACATTACCATCATAGGATACAAAACAGGTTGTTTTAAACCCGAGGGACGGAAGGCTTTCCCAATAGGACTTAAAATCATTCTGTAGCTCAACTTTATGTGGATCGTTGAAATTTTCATCTAGTGTTTCTAGCGCTTCATCAACGCAATCCAATATTAAATCCTGAGTTCTATTGTAATCGATAACTAATCCCTGCTTATCGATATAGCAAACGTCTCCATGCCAATCGATATGCCCCATTGCTTGATAATCGGCAGCATTCTCGATTGAAATTTTAGGTAGGTCAAAGGGAAAGGTATCGCTTACATGAATAATCAACTTCCATTCATGCCCATTTTTATGGGCATGAATGTGAAATGATTGTCCAGCACCACCCGCGTCCTTAGTTGATGGATCAACCAAGGAAACACAAGGATGGCCTTGCAATATTGTAAAAATATCAATGGACACTAAGAAGAAGATCCTGTGTTATTCATGCTTCTCACAGTAGCTCTTGCGGTTTGCTGTACCGGTGGTATTGGAAAGCCGTCAAATTGTCTGGATAAGATTTCACAGGCTTTTTCACACCGTTCTTCAGCGATAGCTTTGTCTAACTCATTTTGAAGACTTTCAAACTTTGTCTTTAATTGAGTCATTTGATTGTCAGTCATTTTTTCAAAGACATCGCCATACGGAACTACTGGCAGACCAACTTTCCATCGATAGAGATGATTATTGTTTTCATCAAGACCGACCCACGAAAAACGATTTATCATCTTCGTAAGGGTATCGCGTAGAGCAACTAGATCATTCGGTTTGTCGTCGTAAATCCCAAGACTGGGTACAAAATCATTCCTTACACCAAGCGTAAGACCTATGCTGGGCACATTGAAACTCGTGAATTTCTTGCTTTTCCAAAACTTAAGATATTTAACAATTCGACGATATTGCGCACGAACTGCGGCATCTGTTGATACATCATTAATGTGCTCAATAAGGCCTTCAGGATCTGAATGCTTCCAGCATTCTGTAGATGCGCTTTTGCCCCATGCTAAATCATAGCCAATGCCATCTGTCCGCTTTACATATACGGGCATGTCGACATGGTAAGCATCGTCGCCATTTTTCCTATAGTGAACCGTAACGCATGGGTTTTTGATGACTGGATCGCGACTTGAGTGGTCTAAGGCATCTCGAACCATCTCTTTTAGCCTCAACGGTTTGTAGTCATCACGAGTACAATTGAAAACAACACCTACATCTATATCATAATCGTGATTCGGTGGGTTGATACCGGTATAAATGGCGTAACTACCTTGTAAAAGGTATCGGTCTATAGCGGGCGCATCGTCAGAAATCTTTTCTTCAAGATTTTCTTTTAACTTATCTCTTTTCTCCCTGAGAATTTCATTTTCGTCCGACAGCTTAATTTTATCGTGGAATTCGGTGAATTGCTTATGTACGTCAGCCATGCGATATTTCCAAAGTTTACCTGAAAATAATAACTTAGGGACGATTGTGAAAATTTCAATACCTACCGTGAATTGGTGGCAGCTCTGAACCTGAATACGCTACCGAGTAACAGTGTTAGCCTGAATGACCGCTTGGCAACCAATTCCTGCCACACCAATTTCAAAAACTTAAGTCAGCAAAGAGCCGCTATGTAAAGCTTTACATAGCGGCCCTTGTACTAAACCGCTAACGCGGTAATTGCGGGCTCCTCGTCCTCGCTGGGATATTTACAAAATCCTCCAATCGGAGAATGATGACGATGCTGCTCGCAGCATTTCATTCACCCCAATCAGGAGATTTGCCATGACTCAT
>CAIMCT010000382.1 GCA_903839535.1 uncultured Desulfobacteraceae bacterium | reverse complement strand
GGGGATTTAATGGTCGTTGGTAGCTTATCCCCGTTTTCAAATCCCCCTTAATCCCCCGTTTATAAAGGGGGAAATCAATCATAATTATCTTGATGGAAAGACGATCAAGGCCGCCAAAATATATGAAACTGGTGGCCTGGAAATAAGGATACACTCAGAAAGTGTCAACAAGAAAATGAAGGATGCCATTTTCCAATGTGTGAGCGTCTATAAGCTTCATGTCAAGTCTCCATTCTCAGATCGCAATATTTTTTGAATGCTATAGGAAAATTAACACTGCCTGTCAATAAAAACCTGTCTTTACAAACGGCTGTTTCAGTGTTAGATTTCAATAAATTGAAAATCTTTATTCATTAAGTTAACCGACTGACACTGCAGGAGCCGAAAATGGAAAATATCCCTGAAACGGAAAATATCCCTAAAGCAGAAAATATCCCTAAAGCGGGATATATCAAAATTAAATTTGGAAGTGATTTTGACGCGGTAAGCTCCAGTTTTGAAAAATCCATAGAGGACATGTTTCGATCAATAAACCCGATTTTCAAGCTGTGTGATCGCGCCTGGAATCCCCAGATGGATATTTATGAAACGCATGAAGAAATCATCATTCGCGCTGAAATCGCCGGTGTGGATAAAGATGATATTGAAGTGGAGATCAACAGCAAAGCCGTCCGGATTCAAGGAAAACGGGCAGAAATTACCCGTATTGAAAATGCTACATACATGCTTGCTGAAATTCAATATGGGTGTTTTGAAAGAATTCTTTTTCTGCCATCACCAGTTGATCCGGAAATTGTCAGTGCATCGTATTTGAATGGCTTCCTTCAGATTCGACTGTTCAAGATGCCCATATCAGATGAATAATCTGTGGCGGATTCCACATATACTGCGAACTGGCATAATTTTACGTTTTTGATCCCCCACCCCAACCCTCCCCCGCTGGGAGAGGGAGTTTATGAAAAGCGCAGATTATGCCAGTTCGCAGTATATATTCAGTCATCATTTTAGATATTCCTTTGGAGGTACCCATGCCAGAACAGCAATCGCCTGCGGAAACCATTGCGGAAAACAAATTGGAGCTCCTTCCCATCCTGCCGTTATTTGATGTCGCCCTTTTCCCCAAAATGGTATTGCCCCTCATGGTGATGCAGGGGGAATCCGTGAAACTGATTGATGAGGCAATGGCCAGTGATCGCCTGATCGGACTGGTGGTGTCTAAAAAAATAGCCAAAGAAAGCGCCAGTCCTGAAGAAGATCTGTATATGTTCGGAACCAGCGCCTTGATTTTGAAAATGGCCAAAACCCAGGATAATCGCGCCCAGTTGCTGGTTCAGGGACTCAGTCGCTTCAAGATACTTGAATTCATGAACAGCAAACCCTACCTTCAGGCCAAGGTTGAGATGATTCCTGAAACAGAAACCAAGGATACAGAAACCGAAGCCCTGATGTCCAATATTATCAATCTCTTTTCCCGGATTGCCGAACTTTCTCCCGGACTACCGCCCGAAATCGGAGCCATGGCCAAGTCCATACAAGATCCTGGCACGCTGGCGGATATGATAACTTCAACCATCAATTCCACGCCGGACGAAAAGCAAAAAATACTGGAGTTGATTGACATCAACGAGCGGCTTAAAGAAGTCACACGAATGGCCAACCATCAACTGGAAATTCTTGAACTCGGCAACAAGATTCAGATACAGGTCAAGGGAGACATTGATAAAAGCCAGCGCGAATATTATCTGCATCAGCAGTTGAAGACGATTCGGGAGGAACTGGGTGAAAAAGACGATTCCTCGGTCGAGCTGGATGATTACCGGAAAAAAATTGCGGGAAAAAATCTTCCTGAAGAAGCCGCTAAAGAGGCGGAACGGGAGCTGAACCGGTTATCGCGCATGCACCCCTCATCTGCAGAATATACCGTGTCGTCCACTTATCTGGACTGGTTGACCGCCCTTCCATGGCATGACAGCACTACGGATAACCTTGATATTAAAAAAGCCAGAAAGGTTCTGGATGAAGACC
Source organism: uncultured Desulfobacteraceae bacterium (assembly GCA_903839535.1). Lineage (GTDB taxonomy): Bacteria > Desulfobacterota > Desulfobacteria > Desulfobacterales > Desulfatirhabdiaceae > RAAP-1. Next base: position 3,266 of record CAIMCT010000382.1, on the reverse strand, counting down.
ATTTCGGTCTGGACAAAGCCAAAATCCGTATCCTTGAATATTTGGCGGTAAGAAAACTGAAACCCGATTCCAAAGGTCCAATTTTATGTTTTGCCGGTCCTCCTGGAACCGGCAAAACATCCCTGGGAACCTCCATCGCCAAAGCACTCGGAAGAAAGTTTCACCGCATTTCCCTGGGAGGTGTCCGGGATGAGGCGGAGATTCGCGGGCATCGCCGCACTTATGTGGGAGCACTTCCGGGACGAATAATCCAGGGAATTCGCAGGGCAGGCGCTAATAATCCCGTGTTCATGCTGGATGAAATCGATAAGGTCGGCAGCGACTTCAGGGGCGATCCTTCCTCGGCGCTTCTTGAAGTGCTGGATCCGGAACAGAACTTCAGCTTTTCGGATCATTATCTGGACGTGGCCTTTGATCTGTCCAATGTCATGTTTATCACTACCGCCAATGTGCTGGATACTATTCCGCCTGCGCTGCGGGACCGGATGGAAATCATTAATTTATTGGGTTACACGGAAGATGATAAAATCAAAATCGCCAACCGGTACCTGATTCCCAGGCAGCGAAAAGCACATGGTCTGACGGTGGAGAATATTATTTTTTCCGGAGGGGCGATACGGCACATTATTTCCGGCTATACCAGGGAGGCTGGCCTGAGGAATCTTGAGCGCGAAATCGCCACGATCTGCCGGGGAGTGGCCAGTAAAGTGGCTGAGGGAGAAGCCACAACTGCTACCATTAATTTAAACAATATTTCCAAATACCTGGGTCCGGTCAAGATGCAGACCGAAACCCGCACCAGAGTATCGACACCTGGTGTCGCCATTGGTCTTGCATGGACTCCCAATGGCGGAGATATTCTCTTTATTGAAGCAACATCCATGACGGGTGGGAAAAATCTTACCCTGACCGGCCAACTTGGTGATGTCATGAAGGAATCCGCCACAGCGGCTTTAAGCTTTATCCGCTCCAATGCGGTTTCAATGGGAATCGCAGACGACTACTTTGCAAATCATGATATTCACATTCATATCCCGGCAGGCGCAATCCCCAAAGATGGCCCATCCGCCGGCGTTACCATGCTGACCGCGCTGACATCTCTGCTAACCAACAAGCCGATTCGAAAAGATTTGGCCATGACAGGAGAAATTACGTTAAGGGGTCAGGTGCTGCCTGTGGGCGGGGTAAAGGAAAAAGTACTGGCCGCGCATCGGGCTGGAATCAAAACCATCATTATGCCCAAATGGAATGAAAAAGACCTGGAAGAGATTCCCAAAAAGATTCAAAAAGACATTCAATTCCATTTTGTTGAAAAAATGATGGATGTTATCAAACTGGCTCTCGAAAAATGAAACGATTCTGCTGCCTGATAATTCTGGTAGGGATTCTGATAGCGGGCATCTATGGGTGTACTCGTTCCGTGCCGTCTTCCAGCCGCCCGCCATCCGCAATTCCGCCCCACCCTCCAAAACCCTATAAGGCCCTAGGGCAGTGGTACCAGCCCCTACCGGATGCCAGGGGGTTCAAGCAGTCGGGCATTGCCTCATGGTATGGAGATGATTTTCATGGAAAAAAAACATCCAGCGGCGAAATTTATGACATGTATGCTGAATCTGCAGCTCACAAGACCCTTCCACTGGGGACAATTGTCAGGGTCAGAAACATAGACAACAACAAGGAAATGGAGATTCGCATCAACGACAGGGGTCCTTTTGTCACCGGAAGGGTCATTGATCTTTCTTATGCCTGCGCCTCCAAACTTGGTGTTTTGGGGCCAGGCACCGCTCCAGTTGAATTGATTGCAGTTGGAACAACCGCCTCGGCAGCCAACAGCGGTGCCGGTTCGGCGGATTTTTATTATCAGGGAAATTTTACGATTCAGGTCGGGGCTTTTTCAGACCGTAGCAATGCGGAGAAGCTGAAGGCCAAACTGGATAAATCCTATCAGAATGCTCATATCCAGTCATACAAAAGTGGCATGGAAATTTTTTATCGGGTCAGGGTTACGAAATGTTCAAGCCTGGAGCAGGCCATCCAGTACGAAAAGACGCTGGCTTTGGGTGGGTACGAGGGAGCCTTTGTCGTAGCGGAATAGCAGCGGATTAAGTTTTGAGTTTTAAGTGGCGATTATTCTAACTTAAAACTTAACACCTTTTAGGGAGACACTGAAAATGACGGTTCAAATTGATGATGAAAACTTCTGTAAAACCGATGCTGCATCCTTTACGCGGTATCGCAGTCGCATTCCGGAGCTGGCGGATTCCCTTATTGAAAGTTGTCATGACAGGGAATGTTTTACCCATGTTGATTACGATCCCATTCCTTCCGAAGGATATGTGGTGGATATAATAGATAAGCTCCGAGAAATCCTTTTTCCAGGGTATTTCAGCCGGGAAAAAATTGATCCGGTCAGTCTCAAATATACCATGGGGCAGGCGGTTACGGATTTGTTTGATATGCTCTCGGAGCAGATCACCCATAGCATCCGGCACGATTGCTTACGCTATAGCCTCTCTTGCAGCGATTGCGGTGACAGGGGATACGAAATCGCACTGGCAGTGCTGGAATCAATTCCTTCGATACGAAAGATTCTGGCAACCGATATTCGAGCGGCGTATGAGGGGGATCCAGCAGCCAAAAGCCACGATGAAATCATTTTCAGTTATCCAGGAATATATGCCACCAGCGTCTATCGGGTCGCTCACAAGCTTTTTGAGTTAAATGTTCCGCTGCTTCCCCGAATCATGACCGAACATGCCCACAGTATCACGGGAATCGATATTCATCCCGGGGCCAAAATCGGCGAAAGATTTGTAATTGATCATGGCACCGGGGTTGTGATTGGGGAAACCACTGTGATCGGAAACAATGTCCGAATATATCAGGGTGTAACACTAGGGGCATTATCTCTTCCGCAAAATGCCGGAGAAAAACTGAGGGGAAAAAAACGTCATCCCAGTATTGCTGATGACGTAATTATCTACTCCGGAGCAACCATTCTGGGAGGCGCTACTGTAATTGGAGAACGGTCTGTCATTGGCGGCAATGTCTGGCTTACGGAGTCTGTTCCGCCCGACACAACGGTAATGATGGAATCCCCACGGCTGATTTACAAACATCCGTATTCGGAATGAACAGCGGTATGTTATGCTTGACTGATTACTATACTGCCAACTGTCACAATCTGCACTTTTGGACCCCCACCCCAACCCTCCCCCGCTGGGAGAGGGAGCATAAGGAAAGTGCAGATTATGCCCGTTTGCAGT
>CAIMCT010000381.1 GCA_903839535.1 uncultured Desulfobacteraceae bacterium | reverse complement strand
GTTGTATTGATATTTCCTACCGTAAAACAATCCCTCAGCTGACTGCTTTTTAAAATCAAATCGTATACATTACACATGAAGGTGTATGTGACCGACGGTGAAGCCGAAAAATGGTTCCATATGGCTGCAGATCTTGAATATCGAGAAGCAAAGAAAATATTGGATGAATTCCTAGAGGAAAGGCTCGCTAAGAGTAAAAAATAGCATTGGGAGATATGACATATGAGTTCCTACATATCAGGTAAAGCAGATTGTGAAGATTCATTGCCGAAGGTTTATGCTGATCATCAATTCGTCAAACATGAACATGAAGAGTTGATTGCCAAATTATGCAGGCTTGATGATCCCAAGCTAAAGAAAATCGGCTATGAAGAATTAGAGAAGGTTAGAGCACAACAGAGAGGTGTGAGCATACTCGATGGGATTGTAACGCTTTGAATGAGCTTGAAAGACTTGGTGGAAATCTTATGTTATTCCAAGTTTGGTGATACCCGTTTGGACATCAGGTCTTTGTCTCATTGTCCATCAACTCAATCGTCATCCATAAAATCAGCAATGATCCAAGTGCCGGTTTCCTGCATTTTATACATCGTGATATCTTCAATAGGTTTTATAACCGACGTTATTCAACAAGGTAGGTATATCCCATAAGCATCCTGTCCAATAGCTCTACGAAATGGCTACTTTCTTCGATGGTTATCTTTTTACTGACAATATTTTTCTCCAAATTATCCCGAACATGCTTGAGAATCTCCGACCCCTTGTATTGTACGTATTTGAGGGTATCCTGAGTTGCGTCTCCATTTATCACTGTGTCAATCATGTACCCGCTCTTATTATCAAAAGTTACGTGTACGGCATTGGTGTCCCCGAACAGGTTATGCAGATCACCCAGAATCTCCTGGTAGGCGCCTATCAGGAAAAAGCCGATATAATAGTCATCATCTTTCCTGATTTTGTGCAGCGGCAGATATTTGGTACGACCATTCGTGCCGACAAAACTGGTGATCTCTCCATCAGAGTCGCACGTAATATCTGCTATTGACGCCATTACATCAGGTTTCTGGTCGAGACGCTGAATAGGCATGATCGGGAAAAGCTGGTCGATGGCCCAGGAGTCCGGAATTGACTGAAACAGGGAAAAATTGGCAAAATATGTCTGGCGTAAATGCAACTTAAAGTTCTGCATTTCTTCGGGAATCGGTTTAAACTTCTCCAGCAGGCCGTTGATCTTCACAATTATCTTGGCGTAGAGCCACTCAGCAATAGCGCGGTCCTTAAGAGTTAGGTACCCCAGATTGAACAGACTGACCGCTTCGCTGATCAACTGCATTGTGTCGTGGTAATCCTCACGAAGCGAATATCGATCAATACTTTTGTAGATATCAAGCAGCTTTTTTACCGTAGGTGCCACCTTTTCTGCTTGATTCAGCATCTCTTCGAAATCAGGCATCAGGCTTAGAGTATCGGTATTGAGAACATTGGTTACCATTACCGAGTAGTGGGC
>CAIMCT010000380.1 GCA_903839535.1 uncultured Desulfobacteraceae bacterium | reverse complement strand
CTGCACTAATTTGGCAAAATGGTTGTCCGAAATCGATATTTTGGCAAAATCCTTGAGAAACTGTTTATGTCTTTTGACGGCGGACATTGCTTAACTCCGAAAGAATATCTTCAAACGAAACTGCATCGATCTGTTCCCCTGATTCGACCTGGTTCAATATTTGTTCAGTTTCTTTGTTAGGAACTTTTATCTCAAAAGGCAGCCCCTTGTGCCGTACGACACTATACAGAAACAAACGAACGGCCTCGCTTGTCGAAAGACCGAGCTGTTCCAGATATTTAGTCGCTTCCTTCTTTATCGCAGCATCAATTCGGAGTGTCATTGCAGTAGTCATTTTCCCCTCCATTATATTTCATTTGGCATAAATCATAATCCTTTCCTGCAAAAAGTCAAAAGATACATCAGAAACAGACAGGATTTTTCCAGATTGCCACATTCTTATTTAGGCATTGATCATCAATTCGCACAAAACCTGTAATTCATAAAATTGATATCACCGTAAAGGCGCAAGGATTGCAAAGAAAATATTCAATGAAATTAGCCGCCACAAGAGCGTTGTCTTCTTTGCGTCCTTTGCGCCTTTGCGGTGAATTGAAAAGTGCAGTTTATGTTAATGAAGCCTCTCGCATAATTTCACTCATGGCCTGGGCTATTTCTTGGGATTCGCCGACGGCGGGCTGTTGTTTACTCCACCCTGCGGGATATGTTCAAGCCAGGCGTAGCCGTTTGTCATGGCTTTGCCGTTTACCGTTCCGGAAGCATTTCCCCAGTGTTCGTAAAGTTTTGCATCCCATCCCCACAAGTCGATGATCAGGTGTAGGTCGTTGCTCCCGAATTTCGCGTCGATGATAAACGATTTGTTTCCTTCAAGAGGCGTTACCCTGTACTCGGACGGAATGTAATATTTGCCGTTATAATAGAGGCCCGCGTCCTTGTATCTGCCGGTCATGCAGAACAGGCCGCTGACCTGGTCGGAGTAGAACGGAACCCACCATTCATTTCCGTATTTAAGCAGAGCAGAGCGGTAATCCGCGCTTTTCGGGCCGCCGCAAAACAGATTTTCCTGCTCGGCAAATCCCTTGCATCTGACTGTCTTGTTCTTGAATGAGAATGCCGCTGTTGCAGCGCCAATCTCTTCAAACCCGGCCATCGCGGCGTTTGGCATCATCATCGCCGCATCATTGCCCTTGTCATACCAGAAAGAATATTTAAAAACGGCATTGGTCTTGAACGTCATATAAGCATCTTTATATTCAATGCTGACCTTTCCGCTGGCTAAAGTGTAACTAAGCGAGCGGTCCCCTTCCTTTACTGTGTAGGTGATGCTATCCTTGCCCTCTGTATATACCGGCAGAGTATTGAAATTAAGCTGTCGCACTTCATTTGGGTTTTTGGTTGACGAAACGGCAAAGAGAATCGGCAGGGTCACCTTCCCCGTGCCATGGTGATTGATGCAGGCATAAGCCATGTATTGCTCGCCATCATCGCCTTTTCCTACAAAATTAAACCAGTAGTTCCACCTGGGAACTCCCGCAAATTCCAACATTTTCAAATCAGCCAGTGTACCAAGATGGATTTTACCCAAATTATCCGGGTCTTTCAATGGCTCCGGCGCAACATATTGCGGAAGGTTGCCTTTTTCATAGGTACTTAGCAGCTTGTCAGCCGAATCAAGCAATGCGCCCGCCTGTTGAGTATTTCCTGCGGTCAAAGCGGATCTCGCGTCGATAATCATTTTAGCCGCATCATCAGTACCCGGAATCAGCCCGTCCTGATAAATATCATACCATTGGAATTTTGCAACATCACACTTGTTCTGGAGATTGCTGATCCGTTGCGACAGGTCGGAAACCACAGGGTCCTGTGTGATTTTACCGCCAGCCCACGCACTGGTTATGCATAAAAAAACAAACAGTACCAGCGCTGCTACGGCTTTTAATGTTTTAATTTTCCCTTTCATTCGTTTATCTCCTTCCTATAGTTGTTTTAGAATCAGGTCATGCGCTTTTGCGCCGCCAAGTGTTACATCGTATTCTTTAACGCCGTTGAATTCAGCGTCCTTTATTCCGTCGATGGTAAGCTGGTATGTCTTTGTCGTATCCAGGTTCACGATCTTGAAACCGCTATCGGCAGCACCAGATTTTGCAGGCATTGTCGAAACAATTAGCGCAAGTTTCGACCTGTCGTATATCGCCCGCTTGAGCGCCGTCTTAGTCATATCAACGCCTGTGATTGCAGGTTCGGAGAAATGAGCCATGTCAAATGGCTTGTTGTGCATTGTCCACATGCCGTTTTTAGGGAGCGCTCTTGATAGAGCAATCTGCCTGTCTATAAGATCAGAATGCTGGGGCCAGGTCTTCATGTTGGCGATATTCCCATGTTCTTTTGTCCGCAACTTAACACCGCTGCAACAAAGACCGCCTTTTGCATCATTCTTGGGTGCTTCCGCCTTGGCTGTTTCTGATGACATGCCCGAGCTTGACGGTGATGGTTTCTGCTCTGGTGCCGCAGGTGTCTTCGTCTCGGAATCAGCCGCCGCAAGGTTGACTGTCGCTGCTTTATCCATGAACGGATAGTGATATGCGCCATCAATCCACACAGGAGACAACTCCTTGTCGGCTGTCTTATGCAGTGCTCTTAATAGTGACTCATCACCCATCTCGGCGACACCCATGGTAAAAAAGCCCCAATAGGCATCAGGTGCAAAATCATCTTTTCTAAGATCAACTGAACCATCTGGATTCTTTATTACTTGAAAATTTTTCCGATACGGCCAAAGACTTTCAACCAGTTTAGGGTTCCATGCATGCATGAATGTTCCGATCCAACCATCAATACTCGCAGAATTGAAATTTGCGCCCTTGGCGACCATTCCTTCAATCATGTCGTCCATTTTGTTTCCATATTTGGGGTTCCATGATGAAAACACCATGCCTTGTTTTATGAGATAGATAATGGCGTAGCTATGTGTTTTGGGATCAATAAAATTCGAAGCAAAGAATTTATCAAAGAGCGGATGGGCTGCTTCAAAATAATGCGTATTGTGCATTTGGTCGTATAGCAACCAACTAAGCATTGGATGAAGGTTACAAACAGGGAAAATGGCATTGCGCTCACACTCTATCCCTGGGACAGGGTTGTTAATAAGCTGAAGAAACATTACATCCTGAAGGCTCTTGTTGTTGTAAACAAATTGGTTGTTGTCATCCAATTTGAAAACTATGGAGCCGGGCGCATCCCACTTCCTGTCATTGTAAAGCATCTGATAGAGATTAATCATCTGACCCAGATGTCCGGAATACATTATATTTCCAAGGGATACGGGATTCTTGTTTTCCGGATAAGGCCTGTCCATATTGGGTTCAAATTTTGTAATTCCCAAGCTTTCATGAGTCCAGTACCCCCAGACATTCTTTTCGAGCATCTTTTTATTGATGCGGTCAAAGCCATTTTGAATGGTGTCCCGCCATGCAGGAAATTTGTGGTACTGTTCGGCTGCAAGAAAATAGGCGGAAAACGCAACCGTATAACGACTTGCACTTATTCCCTGTTCATCCACAGACTGGTAATTGGTGAAATCAGTAATGTCCTGATCCGCCAGCCTCAGGTTCCAGATAAGCTGCCCCCATTCCTTCTCATCCGCAGCCGGATATGTGTTCGGGTCGATCTTTGCCGCCAAGCCTGCACCAGCTTTGCCGGCAGCAGGTTTTTTAGCGGCGTAAACTGTATGGGATACTAAGAAAGAAATGCTTAAAACACCGATCATCAGGTACAGATAAAATCTTTTCACGTAAAACCTCCTTAGACATGTTATAAAAGGGTTCATAAAATTCCCAGGTGCTTGAAACCGAGGAATACCAGATAAATCGCAATCAGAATCAAGGTGATGTTGCTGATCATTTTCTTGTTTCTGTCCAGAAATTCGCCTATCGGATTGATAAGGGCAAGCGCCTTCTCCTTGTTAAAGAGGAATATTAGCCAGATAGCTATCAAGGGCGACATTGTAACAACCATTATCAGCGTACATAAAATGACTGATGACATGACTGAAAGATGGGCGCCCGATACATCCTTTACCGCGTCAATAAACGGGGGCACAGTATTGGCGCTGACCAGCCTCATCAACGCGCCGGAAACCATATATGCGAACACACCACCCGGCGGTTTGGCTTCCTTTTTCTTCTTTGGTTCATCTTTCTTTTTTAGCGACAAGAAGACAAGAATCAGACATATTGCGGCGAGTATGAAATTCGCTACTGCATGTATGTTGTTATGATAAGGCGATGAGGCAGGCGCCGCATGGCCGAATGAAAACATGACTGCAAACATCAGGACAGCATTGGCGATAACGCCGCCTATTATGAATGCAAGGCCGTTCCGCAACTGATTTTCCTTAGCCAGGAGTGCTGCGAAAAACAATAGAAAAGATGTTACGCTGACGGAAGCAGCCAACGAAAGAGGCAATGTCGATAGAAAGATTTCAACCACAATATTACTCCTTTTTGTTTAATCCATGAGATTGGACAATTTTCCGAACTGCTTCCATAGCTTCATTATCAGTTGGCAAATCCCAGAGCGGACGGCCGGCGCGATCGAATTGTTTCAGCTCGTCGTTTTCAGGGATTATGCCCAGCAGCTCCACACCTTCGGGAAGGTCAATCGCCACATCGGCTGAAACCCGGTTAGCAACAACCTTGATCTGGGAAGCGCCGAGCATTCGTACAATCATGCTTAGCGTATCCATGCTTCTTTGTGATGCGTCCACCACCACGACAACGCGCGTAACGCGGCCTGTTACATCACGGTTTATCTGCTCGATACCAGCTTCGGCATCTATCAAAACGCCTGCAAATGATGAAATCAGCGAGTCAATCGCATTCTTTAGAAGCTTGTTAGCGGGGCAGAAACACCCCTTTTCCGCATTGTGTCCCATGGCAAGCAAGGCATAGCCTTTGCGTTCAACAAGTGCATTCAGCACGAAATAATCAAGCTGGTCAGCAGCCTGCGCCAGATTGGCCTTGTTTCCTTTACGCGCTTCGCCAATGAATCTGTCTCGCACGCCTGCAAGGGTGTTGACGGCCTTTTCGCCTATGGCTGAAGTCAGGCCGCCAACAGGATCAGCGTCAACAAGCAGCAGCGGCATCAAGCCTTGTTCAATGAGTACGCGGGAAAAAAGAGCTGAAAACACCGTCTTTCCCACGCCGCCCTTGCCGCATACCGCCATGACCGGCTTTTGATGTTCATGGCCATGCATTCCGCATTCTTCACACATAGTAACTTCCTTTTCTCCCGTATTATTTGTTCATAGGGGCAACCCTCCGAGGTTCCCCTTGATTCCCTGCGATTGCAGCTTAAAACATTGATGATATCCAGCTGCAGGGCGACTTCGATCAGTTTCCTGGGGGATTGATATTCATGGTTTCTTTTCAACCCTTTTATCAATCCGCACACTAAACCAATGGGGATCAAAATTGAATATGGGTAATGGGTTGTCGTTTTCGGTTAATGCTTTTTGTGCGCGCAATATTCCAAGACCGTACCGATTGACATATCCAAGTGCGAATAATGCGCTTGCCACAACTGGGTTGCGGTAATCGCTGCGAAACGGGAAATGCTCCGGCGTTGCTTCACCATACAACCCGCCAGGATTTGAAATTTCGATATGGTCATCAAACCAGTAAATATGTGTAGGCGTATTTGACTGATACGAACGGTGCATCATGGCATTAAGGATTAGTTCGCGCAAGGCGGTACGGGGATACTCTGACCGCATTTCCTCACGAAGACTGGAAACAAATTCCGGCCATTGACGATTGTTGACATCTATCAGCATATCCAGAGTTTGCATCATGGCGCCAAGATCACTTTCTACCTTGCGATCAAAATGCACCGGACAGGTCGGTTCATTCCCCGAAATGCGAAGAAATTGAATATATGCGCCCGGAAGAAAACGGGTAGGTCGATCACAAAATATCAGTATCCCTGCATGGGTAGGGCACTGATGGGTAAGGTCGAAAAAGTTCAAGCCTGCAAGCTGTTGTTCAAGGGAGCGACTATTTTCCGCGATCACGTCCGGCGCAATGACTTTTTTTCGATATCCAACCAGAAAACGAGCGGCATCCAGATCATCCAATGTAGCTTGGCGACAAGGTTGGGCGTCAAAACTGCGGGCAAACGAGATACGCCGCTCCATAAGAATGCGCTCTTCTTGCTCTGTGGCGGTACCGCGACGTGGTCCGATACGAATCCAGACTTTCCCCTTGTAGCGCACCGGTGGCAGGTCGGCAGGCTGAACCTCTACAACTGCCACATCGCCCCCATCCAGTGTGAACTTACCCACCGTCAAGGCTGGCATGGGCTGAATATTTCCATCAGAACGAAGCGCTGCAAGATTTTTTAGAATATCGTCCGTCACCTTGAGTCCGATTGGCATACCGTTGTTATCCACCCCTATCAGCAGATACCCTGGCAGGCTGTGGTTGGGAAAATCATTAGCAAAAGCACAGACAGCTTCAGCAAATTTGTCTGTTTTTGAGGTGGAGACCGTGCGTTCTACGCGATCAGATTCAAGGTCTGACAATAATTGTTTTAGTTGATTTTCATTTATCATAATCCATCTTCTTTTCCTTGAGTACCTCCCTTATATCATCGCAAACCGGTTTATCGCTACAAGATGAGCAATCAGAGGCGCAGTCAATATCGTAGCCTCTGATCTTCCAGGTCTGCATTACAAGCTCTTTTGTGATCTTTTGAACCTGCATCGCAATTTCATCAAGCAGTTTTATGTCGTCCTTGCCGGAAGTTACAAAAATGGTTTCCATTGCATGAATCTTGCTGTCGCCGGACTTATATAAAGCCATCAGCGCCCGCCCGAGGGTTTCAAGACTGAACCCTTTTTCAGCGGCATCCTTGCTGACCCGGCTCCAGATGCTTTGCGTATAGCTTCTGACCATATAACCCTGAATTTGATCGCCGATGAAACCTGTATGCTTTAGCGCCTCATGCTCATTGTCATCAAGGCCGGTTCCACCAATGATCACAACTTGTCCGAAAGGCAGGCTTTTACCACCTGAATCCTTGATGTCCGGGCCGATAATGGTTATAGCGCCGTCTTTTATCAGTTGCGGCCTGTCGGTGAAAAGCATGATGGCGCATGACCCGGCTTCAGGATTTCCAAGTTCCATATATGTGTCTTCGCGCAGTATGATGCCTGAATTGGAGCCCGGACCAACCTTGATCGGCAGCCCGTCTTTCAATTCTTGGGGGGATGATGGCGCACTAAAAACACTTATTTGCCGCCCCGTTGCTCGCATGTTCTCAACATATTCCGCTATCTTCGGGATATATGCGTCAAAAACCGTCATTTAATTAATTCCCGTGGTGGTTTGAGGGATATCCTGGTTCATTTGGCATTTCCTGTCAACTTTATTCATTCCTAAACAAGCCCTGTAGTCTGGAAAAATGTGCTGATCCTGTCAAACACCACATCGGGCGGCATATAGCGCTTGTCCCAGATATCAATGCCAAGGACCAGGCACGGGATGTCTTTTTCGCGGCACATATCCCTGACAATCTTCAGCCGGGAGTTTGTATCGCGGTGTCCGATATGGGCCGGCATGATCACTGCGTCGCACTTGAAATCCTTGACTATCTGCAGGATGTCATTGCAGAAAAAGTCGGTCGTGTGCAGCGCCTGCCTGTTCATCGGGTCTTCCAGCAGAAAACGCTTGCCGAATGATGTGAACATGGTCTCTTCGCTGGTCAGATCGATAGGCGTCAGGGTGCAGTATGACATGTAATCCATGATCGCAATCGCACCAAGTTCCTGCTGCAGGCGCGCCCACAATGTACCCGGAGGCCAGCTCCCGGCAAGGTCCTGCCAGAGGAACCTTACCTTTTCATTCACTCCTTCAATCCCCAGTTTGGCTTTCACCCTCTCTTCCGTGGCGCAGACAAGCTGTTCAAGCCAGTCAGTTATCTGCGGGGAAACTCTCTCCCCTGTCCATCTGTCATATGCGAACCCCAGTCGCGACAGATCAGGATTTGCCGGGCAAGGCACGGCCTTCTTCAATTCCTGAAATTCAAGCAGCAACTGGTCCTGTTTGTTTGACAGCACGCAGACTTCCCTTAAACGGTCCCAGTCCATCTTCCTTCCAAACACATCTTCCATGAAGGTTACCGCCTGGCGCAACTGTTTGCCCATATATTTATAGCTTTCCTCGTCAAAGCTATGCGGCGCGTCCATTATGAATTTGGGCACATCGGCCCAGGGTTTGTAGCCATTCAGCAGATTGCCGAGCGTGTCCATGGCGTCGCAACAAGAGTTGGAAGTAATTATCAGATCAGGCTTTCTCACGAGGCCTGCTTCAAGATAATAGCAGGCGACTTTGATCGCTGTGCACATCCGGCTTTCCACTCCGGTTTCTATCGCTTTATCTATAAGTTCAGATGCATCAGGCATTGCTGTCCCGTTGGCTCCGGTTAATGTAATATCTGAATATGAGCAGCCATAAGCAACTGGTATTTCAATGAAAAAGTCGCCATTGCCCAATACAAACGGCCCGGGAGATGCGTTCTGCGGGTCAAGGCAAAGCCCGCCAAGCGCCTTACCAGCCAGCATCTGTAATTGAGAATATACGTTTATCATAGTGCACCCCCTGAAATCGTTTCGATGAATGCCTGGACACGAGTCGTCAACTGGCCTGTTGAATCAGCCGCGTATTCGCGCTCGACCCTGAGCATGGGTATCCCAGCTTCTTTAAGCTCCTTATTGAGAATATAGAGCTCGCCGCCCCAGGTTTCGCAACATAGGAAGTTCTGGCCTATGACCCCATCCACTTTAAAATCATGAATCTTGTCAAATATTTCCTTGTGGATATGAGGATGAGCACCAAGATTTTTCGGACAGAACGGACGGTCCAGAATCTGATAATCAGCGATTGCCTGCAGAGGGTCCGTGCCATTTTCTTTGATCGCGCCAAAGATCACCTTCCCGCCGAAGCAAGTAAGGTCCGCCACCACAAGGCCGCCAAGGTCTTCAACGATATCGCACATTGATGAATCATCATGCCCGGGGCCGACGATCATCAATCTGGCTCTATATTTACTGTCTGGCGCTGAAACTCCGCGCAGTTCATCAAGAAGCGTCTTCAGATCGGAGCTATATTCTTCCTTGGGCATTGAGTAGCCAGCCACAATGACCGGCACAGTTTCAGCGCCTGTGATCGGCGGATTTTCAGCTTTTCGGAACGCGTAGAGTTCTTTTTGAAGGTCCCTGATCTCATTGCAGAATTTGATAGCATCCCAGAGCTTGCGATCAGTTATCTGAACGTCAAAGTGTTCTTCCAGCTTGCCTTTAATGTCCGCAAGTTGATTGCAAAAATAATTCGCCATAAGCTCACCAGAGCTATGCGGAAATAATAGCCGGTGCAAGAAAGGGGTTTTGGCTGGACTTTTTTGCCAGTTATCCATGATATGCCTGTTAGCATCGCAACCACCGCCTATAACGGCACCATCAAGAAAATTGTATTCACCAAGTAAAATCTTGTTGAAACAATGGCGCACAAAACTACAGATATTAGCGGCTTCGAAATAGTCATCAGCCATGCCGGCGCTTTGGTCGCTGCCTGTCCCACGTATGCGAAAGGGCGTGAGCCCAGCGGCGACGAACAGCTCTTCGGGGACAAATGAACATGTGTAGCCGACAACCCTGCCGCCATTGTTCCGCCAGTTCTCAATTGACGGGTTTATAATGCCGCCGGCTATTTTGACGAACTTTTCAAACACTTCTGATTTAAGGCCTGATTTCATTTTGCTCTCTCCTTTTTTCGCTGTACCTGGTTATCGCCCCGGTAGCTGGGCTGATGAAAATTGCCATATATTTTAGTGAAAAACTGATCCTATTTTTGTTCCGCTCATATAACGAGGAATAAAAATTGGATCAGTTTAAAACCAGTTTTTTGATGATTTT
>CAIMCT010000379.1 GCA_903839535.1 uncultured Desulfobacteraceae bacterium | reverse complement strand
CTATACTGCGAACCGGCATAATTTTACGTTTTTGATCCCCCACCCCAACCCTCCCCCGCTGGGAGAGGGAGTTTATGAAAAGCGCAGATTATGCCAGTTCGCAGTATATCTTGGCATTCAGCCGATTTTTACAATGATGTCTCTCTGGAAACTGTGGCCAGCCCCGGAATCCGGAATGCAATGTGAAGGTGTTTTCCAACAAAGAATATCATGAAATACACAGTTGACCGTTGACAGTTCGCCGTTCACGGTCAACTATCAGCGTTTGGTCAAGTAGATGTCGTGGTCAGACCTCCCGACCCAGTATTTTCAATGCCTGAATCTGGCAATTATGAGCGTCATAGTTTGCTATTATTCCCGCGATTTTTCCTTAAAGGTAATTTTCTCAAAGTAGCTGTCAGGATTGATAAATTTGGTTCCACTGAGATTTTTTAGAAAGCCGGAAGCCTGTTCCCAGAAGTAAATTTCTACTTCCCATTTCTTTTTAGCACAACGTTCCAATGTTGTGACATAATTGTTTCATCTTTTTCATTATCCCATTGAAATATTGTCCAATCGCCCTCCTGCTTCGTTTCGTATGCTTTTGTGCCTATTATCTCTCCATGTATGAGACGATAATGCTTTGTTTCAGTTTTAAACCCCTCATGGCGGGGCAATGATTCGTACAGGAACAGATACAGAAGAATTTATAAATAGTAATTGATCTCAAACCCCTCACACCAAGGTATCAGTCTACTATATTATTTTCCAGATAATTGCAATCATATTTCGGTACCCTGAAAATACAAATACCATGATAATTTTGTTCTGCTCGATATAAGTTGAAAAAACAGGGGGTTTGCCATTTTGTCCACTCATGTAAAATCAGGCGCTTGTGTGGAGAACAGATCACTCTGATGCAAATACATTGACATGTTTCTGATACTTGGTTATTTATGAATTATGATAGAGTTTTATCAGGCTGTCAATCAATCGGAAAAGTTAGGATGTACTATGTCTATACGGAATCAAAAGCGGCTCTTTACGAGTTCATCAAGATTATTTTTAATAATTATGGATTGTAAAATTTTGGGTTTTAAATCAGGAAAACAGTATTATGAGGAATAGATTGGCATACTCAAGGCAAGCTAAATTAGCTGTTATAATAATATGTTGTCTGACAATGGTGTTGGGAGAAAATCTGCTCGCGAATGAGATGCCGAAGTATGGGCCGATTGGCGCTCCTTATGCTGTTCCGCTGTCACAAGATCATAAATATTTTCAAGATTCAAAAAACATGGCATTTGATTATTGGAATCTTGCTCCATTCTATGTCCCTCAGATTAACGACATTTCCTGTTCTGTCGCGTCGGTGACCATGGTTCTAAACGGCATTATAAGAGCTGGCCACAGTCTCAAGGCGGAGGACACAAATGTCACGCAAGGAAAATTGATAGAAAGGATCAACGCCTTAAATTGGAAGGAACGGATGACACCTGGCGGGTTTAACGGTGAGGCAGGATTAAAGCTTGACCAATTGGAAACCGTTGTAAAGGAAACTTTGCGTCAATATGAAGTGTCAAATTATGAGATAGACCGTGTTGAGGTAGTCAACGGAGATGCAACTGCATTAGAAAAGTTTCGCCATGCTTTAGCCGCCAACGAAGAAAATCACAACGACTATATCTTGATCCACTTTCTTCAAGATATCGTGACTGAGGCGCAAGGTGGCCCCTATCCACATATTTCTCCGGTTGGAGCTTACGACAAGACCAATAAGAGGGTTTTAGTAATGGATGTTGATCGGGAATGGTACGAACCATATTGGGTATCTGATGAGAGATTGTTGTTAGCAATGTCAAAGAAAACGGAGAGATTTGGTTTTGGCGGATATCTTTGGATTCGAGTGAAACACTGTAATATCTCAAAAGATTCGAATAAAAGATGAGAAATATCTGGATTGTATCAATTTTTGTTTTTTGTTAGTAGAACAGTCTCATGAGACTGACTAATTTACGAATACCAAATGGAAAATATTCATTTGCGGTTCCGCTTATCAATGAATTTATATTAAGGCAGATGCAGTAAAGCCTGTCTTCCTGATGTGAAAATGAGTTCCTGGATGACCTTGAAAGGCCGTCCACTTTCGGCGGACTATAGCCAATTAGATTGATGGAATCAATCAACAAAAATGGAGAGGTGAAGCATGATGCCTGAAAAAACGCAAACCATTTTGGCAATGGATGACACGGAAAGCAATATCGATACGCTTCTGGAAATACCGGTACCCGAAGGAGAACAAACCATCGCAGATGTGGATGACACGGAAAGCAATATCGATTCTCTCCTGGAAATACTTATACCTGATAAAAAACAGACAATTCTGGTAGTGGATGACACGGAAATCGATATCGATGTTCTCCTGGAAATACTGTCGAATGACTACATAGTGCGCGTTGCAACCGATGGCGAGTCAGCTCTGGACAGTGTAAAAGATTCCCTTCCGGATCTGATTCTTCTGGATGTACTGATGCCTGGGTTACACGGCTTTGAAGTCTGTTACCGATTGAAAGCAAACAGAAGTACACAGAGCATACCGGTCATTTTCATTACCTCGCTTGCAGAGGTTCCGGACGAAACACATGGACTCGAACTGGGTGCCGTCGATTATATCACCAAGCCATTCAATCCGGCGATTGTAAGAGCCAGGATCAAAAATCATATCGAACTCAAAAGGCATCGGGACGTTATGGCCTTGCTGATGGCAAGAAAGTCGCGTGAACTGATCGAAGCCTACAGCCGATTAAAAATAATCAAAGAAATCGAAATTGAATTCCATACAGCTTTTTCCCATAAACTGGACGCTCTGACAAAAAGCCTGCTCGGCATCTCGGATCTGGCCCTTTGGAATATGCAGGAGGAATGGCGATCTAACGAAGATTCATCCTGTTTAAACCTGCCTGCGGAATCAATTGATGAGTAATAGGAGGTGGAATCTTGACTCCGAAAGAAAAGCAAACCATACTGGTGGTCGACGACTCGGAAATCAATAACGATTTTCTGGTGGAAATGTTGTCGAATGAATACCGCGTTCGTGTTGCGACCGATGGCGAGTCTGCACTGGACAGTGTGAAACATTCCCTTCCGGATATGATCCTTCTGGATGTGCTGATGCCTGGGTTAAACGGTTTTGAAGTCTGCCGCCTGCTGAAAACGAATAAAGATACTCAGTACATTCCGGTCATTTTCATCACCACGCTTACCAAGGATATGGATGTACTGCTGGGCCTGGAACTGGGTGCCGCTGATTACATCACCAGGCCATTCAATCCATTGATTGCAAAAATACGAATCAAAAACCATCTCAAAATCAAAATGCACAGAACCCAACTCGAATCTCAACTTCAGCAGGCTCAGAAAATGGATGCCATCAGATTATTCGCAGGCGGTTCCGCCTCTGATTTGAACAATACTTTGGATGCTTTCATATCCAACCCGTCAAAATTCGATCTGGTGATCAGCGACAAGGGGACACCGAATATTACGGGGGTTAGTTGGAGAAAGGTCCAGGACTGGCATTTTTAAAATCAACTCAAAGTTATGGAAATATCAGAGGCGAGCTTACCCATGCAAAAAATGTCAAAAAAAAACCTGCTAATCGTCGATGACACAGAGATCAATATTGAGGTGCTTCTAAATACGCTGAACGAAGATTATACCGTGCGTGTTGCTGTGGATGGCCTGTCTGCGCTTCGCTCCGTCAACCAAAACCTTCCGGATCTGGTTCTGCTGGATGTGGTGATGCCGGGCATGGACGGTTTTGAGGTCTGCCGTCGCTTAAAAGAGAATAGTGACACGAAGGACATCCCTGTTATTTTTCTCACGTCTCTATGTACGCCATCCAATGAGGGAAAAGGACTTGCCCTTGGTGCCGCAGACTACATTTCCATGCCGTTTAATCCGGAACTGATAAAAGCTCGGATTCGCAATCACCTGGACTTGAAAGCGCATCGGGACAGCCTTGAGGAGCTGGTGAAACAGCGCACCCATGAATTGGAACAGACAAAGGATGCCACGATAGCCAGCATGGCGATTCTGGCCGAATACCGCGACTGCGAGACCGGCAAGCATATTCAGCGTACGCGATGCTATGTCGAATGTCTGGCCAAAGAACTTTCCCTGATTTATCCCGATGTACTCACGCCGGAAACCATTGATCTGCTCTGTCAGTCCACTCCGCTGCATGACATTGGGAAGGTGGGTATCCCTGATTCCATATTGTTTAAGCCAGGAAAGCTCTCGGATGCGGAGTTTTCTGAGATCAAACGTCACACGCTCATTGGAAGCGAGGCCATAAAAAAAACCAAAATGTTTTTAGGAACCAATTCTTTTCTCAATCTGGCGCAGGAAATTGCCGAGTTTCACCATGAGCGGTGGGATGGCTCCGGCTATCCTCACGGTCTCAAAGGAGATGAGATACCGCTGAGCGGGCGCATCGTAGCCTTATGCGATGTCTATGATGCCCTCATCAGCCGGCGTCCCTACAAACCACCATTTACCCATGAAGAAGCTGTTAAAATCATTACCATTGGCGATGAGCGAACAAAGCCTGAACATTTTTCTCCAGTCATCACGGACGCTTTCCGGAAAGTTCATCCTGAATTCAAGCGCATAGCCGCCAGATTTAAGGACAATGTATGAATGGCGGAATGGCGACATATCGGCATGTTTGCATATTTGCATTTGAAAATCAATCAACTAACAGGAAGGTGAGATATGATACCTGAAGAAAAGCAAACTTTTTTGGTGCTGGATGACACGGAATGCGTTATTGATAATCTCCTGGAAACATTGCTGCCTGATAAAAAACAAACCATTCTGGTGGTGGATGACACGGAAATCAATATTGATATTCTTCTGGAAATACTGTCGAATGACTATAACGTCCACGTTGCAACAGACGGCGAGTCCGCTCTGAACAGCGTAGAAAAATTTCAGCCAGATTTGATCCTTCTGGATATAGTGATGCCGGTATTAAACGGCTTTGATGTCTGTAGCCGGCTAAAAGCAAACAAAAACACACAGGGCATACCGGTCATTTTTGTCACATCGCTTACCGATGTTCCGGACGAAACCCATGGACTGGAACTGGGCGCCGTCGATTACATCACCAAGCCATTTAACCCGGTGATTATAAAAGCTAGGATCAAAAACCATCTTGAACTCAAAAGGCATCGAGACCTGATGGATTTGCTGATAGAAATGAAGTCACACGAACTGGCTGAAGCCTATAACCAGTTAAAAATAATCTATGAAAACAATAAAAATTTGCATTTGCCTTCTATGAAAACAATATACGGTTGCGTCTGACTTCAAAAGGAAAGATAAGGTGATTGACAACAAAGAACATACCATCATGAACCAACCATTCAGGGTTGGAAGGCCGACGGCCTGATCCATGAGCAACCCAGAGCATCGCCCAGGGTATGGGGTATATCTTTATCTTGAAAGCTATATTTTACGAGAAATGACAGAACAGGAGATACAGCTATGCTGGCGCAATATATCAGGGATAAGGGATTTCAGGAAGGCAAACTGGATTTAGTGGAACGATTGTTAATCCGTCTGTAAGGATATGAATCATGATCAAATTCCCCTACGGAATGGCGGATTTCAGACAAATCGTCACTCAAGGCTATTTTTACTGCGACCGCACCCAGGCCATCCCCTTGCTGGAGCAGGCCCAATCACAGCTCTTTATCCGCCCTCGCCGTTTTGGCAAGAGTCTGCTCCTGTCCATGCTGGAGAACT
>CAIMCT010000378.1 GCA_903839535.1 uncultured Desulfobacteraceae bacterium | reverse complement strand
GGTGGATAGCCTCCGAAATCCCCCCTGGCCCCCCTTTTTCAAAGGGGGGAATCCTTTCGATTTTAGTTGTGATTAGCGGGCACAAGAGCGTTCGATGAAATTTAAGAATGATACAAAATCACGATCTGGGAGTTTTTTCATGTGAGTTGCCTTACACGAACAGTCCGCAATGTTCTTCTGCGCTCAAATCCAGCATTCTGGATAAACCGCCGTATTTTTCCGGCGTGAAACCCATGGTCTTTTCCCAGATATCGTCATCTTCCATACAAAAATAGACCCGGACATTCGGAGCTATTTCCCTGATCCAGGAAACCAGTTTTTGATAGAAATTGAGGCGAAGCGGTTTAAAATATCGCATCTTGCCGTCTGTGCCGGTGATAAACTCGCCATAAGCAATAGTGGAATCGCAGAAGCGGTTCTGAATGATGCTCTTTAATTCAGGGATAAACCGGAATGTGCCGATGCTGATCCAAACAATGTTATCTGCAGATACCTGAGCAAATAGTTTTTGAATAACCGCGCGGTATTCCTCCTCACACCCATCGTAAAGAACTACCGGATCAAAATGAAATGCCAGAGGATATCCCCAGGACTGGCAAGTTTCGGCTGCCCTAAGCCTTGCATTCAGTGATGCCGTATTCCGCTCCTGTTCCCGAATGATCCTTTCAGTATTCAAGGACCAGGCGCAAATGGTCTTGCGGTTATGGGAAAGGTGTTTTAATCGCTGAATGTCGGTCGTTTTGGTTTTCAGCTCCAGCACCGCCCTGGTCTGTGCGCCGAAAAGGGGGACCAGAAGTGCAGAAAGACTTGTGCCGTATTCCCAGATCATGCTGTCCGTGAATTCACCGGTACCGATTCTGCTGATGACGGGTTTGGAAAACTCCATCGCAAGTTCTCGAACCATGTCCTCATAGTTGACAAAAAACTGAAGCAACGGCGGATGAAAATATGCCTGTAAAATACAATAGGAACAATCCATGGTGCAGAACGTGCCGATATGCAGGATTTTATAGCCGCAGCAGATATATGAACGGGTTCCCGGACACTCCCGAATAAAAGCTCCCTTGTTTCGGGTCAGATAAAGGACTTCTTTTCCCTTCTGTACCGGATCAATTGCATGGGAGACCGCTTGAAATACTTGGCCGGGGTCGCCAATCACCCTGCCGGTAATTCCAAGCCGGGACTGAAAATCCGCCACAACAGGGGAATCCTTCACCTGCTCATCAATAAAAATATCTGAGATTTTCACGGATACCTTTTGAGTATCATACTTAAATTTTTTTTTGAGATTAGTCATCTCAAGAGCAAAAAAGGAAAGCCTAAAATCAAGCCAAATATTAAAAACCGTCAGCAGTAAATGAGAGTTTCCCTACTCTCTTACATTGGTCAGGTATCTCCCAAAGGCTCTAACGCACTCGGCATCCCATTTTGTTCCGGCATGACGTTGAAGTATTTCCAGAGCGACATTGGGTGTCATAGCTTTCTGATAGGGACGTTCCGTGGTCATGGCATCGAATGAATCCGCCACGGCGATGATTTTGGCACCCAGAGGGATGTTGGTGTCTTTCAATCGACTCGGGTAACCTTTCCCGTCCGGGCGCTCGTGATGGGATCGGACATATTCCAGGGCTGGTCCCAGGAAATCCAGCTCCTGTAATATCTCTGCGCCGACAGTCGGATGTTTGATGATCCGATTCACCATTTCTGGTGGATTCTTAGCTTCATGTGGTTGAAACAAATGATCCGGAAAACCGATTTTGCCGATATCATGCAACAAACCGCCTATACGGACATATTCGATATCGCTGTCTTTAAGCCCCATTTCCATTGCGATCTGCTCGGCCAGATTGGCAACCCGTTCCGTGTGACCCTTTGTATAGGGATCTCTGGCAGCCAGGACGTTGGCCATGGTGGATACGGTGCTGATCGTATTACTACAAATTTTTTCGTTCAACAATTTCAGCTCTGAAATGAGCATCTCCAGATGGTATTCCCTGGCTTCCACCTTGACCATCATCAGTCCCATGGCTTCTGCAATCATTCGAACCGGCTCCGATGTATCAGGACCGGTCAGGGACATGATATCGTTGGAATATTTTCCGGCGGACACATCCTGAATGATTTCCAGAAGCGTTTTTAGTTCTCCCATTTTTCATCCTCTCGTAATCGTTCACTCCCCCCCCAGCGGGAGGGGGCCGGGGGGAGGGCAAGTAGTAGTTGACGTGACAGTATTCCCCCCTCCCAACCTCTCCCCGCTGGGGGAGGGGTCTGAATGCTTACCTTCGGCATGCCAAATTTCCCTGTACTACGAACTTCTCGTAGCAGGAAGTTCTCTCAGGTGGCGTGCCTGCTCCCAGAGCAGTCCCGCAAGCCTGACCGTAGCCTGATCCACCATCCGGCCCTCTACAGCCACGGCTCCAAGCCCCTTGATTGTCGCCTGATGATGGGCATCCAGAACTTTTCTTGCCCGTTCGATATCCTCGCAGGAAGGTGAAAACGTCTGATTGATGATGTCGATCTGGTCAGGGTGAATGGCCCATTTGCCGTCATATCCCAGGGCGCAGGCCATGTCAGCACTATGTTTCAGTCCTTCGGGGTCTTTGAAATCGCCGTAGGGGGCATCAATGGCTTGAAGGCCATTAGCTTTGGCAGCCATGACTATTCGGCTCATGGCAAAATGCCAGCGGTGTCCGGGATAGATTTCAGCCTCTTTTTCGCCGTGTCCGGAAAGTGAAACCAGCCTGGCTCCGATCGAGGCTGAATAATCCGCAACGCCAAAGACCAAGGTTTGAATCCGGTCGCTGGCCCTGGCAATTTCAGATACCGCTTCAAGCCCGATGGCGGTTTCAATGGAGGCTTCAATGCCGATCCGCCGGTCCCATCCCTTGTTCTGTTCAATACCGTCCAACATTCGGCTGACAAAGTGAACATCTCCAGAATTACAGATTTTGGGGACCACTATGGCATCAATAACAGGTCCGACAGCTTCTACGACTTCCAGAATATCCCTGTACCCGAACGGGGTATCTATGCCATTTATCCGGTACAGAACGGTTTTCCGGCTCCAGTCGCGGGATAACAGCGACTGTATGATCCGACTGCGAGCATCCACCTTCATATCCACAGGAACACTGTCTTCAAGATCCAGCATGGTGGCATCGCTGCTGGAGTTCAGTGCCTTGTCGTGCATTTTTTCTAAATGTCCAGGTACGGACAATACGGTTCTTCTAAGTTTCATAAAGCGATGACTCTCCATTAGATAAAATTATGAATTATGAATGAAAAGCGAATGATGAATGTTTTTTTCATTCATCATTCATCATTCTTTATCTTATTTTTTCTGATCATGTTTTCACATTGAGCAAGGTTTTCTGGCGAAGAAGATGATCTGCCAGAACCAACTTCACCATGGCCTCACAGACAGGATTGATGCGGGGGATAGCCGATACGTCATGCCTGCCCTTGATCGAAATCTTTACAGGCTCATTCAGGCTGTTGACGGTTTGCTGGTCCAGCGAAATGGAGGGAATGGGTTTGACAGCAACCCTGACCAGGATATCGTCTCCGTTTGAAATGCCTGCCAGAATGCCGCCGGCATGGTTGGATGAAAAACCCTCAGGGATAATGGGGTCATTGTTTTCAGAACCCAATCTGCATGCGGCCGCAAAGCCATCCCCGATTTCCACGCCCTTGACTGCTCCGATGCTCATCAATGCCTTGGCCAAGTCAGCATCCAGTTTGTCAAAAACCGGCTCGCCCAGACCTGCAGGCGCGCTAAAGACGCGGATTTCGACAATGCCGCCAATGGAGTCCCCTTGTTTTCGCACCTGCTCCACCCGATCCGCCATAGCCGTAGCAGCGTCCTGGTCCGGACACCTGAACGGATTGTAGTGAATCTGACTCAAATCCATGAAGCCCGCCGCCCTTATGCCTCCCAGCTCCAGCGTATAGGCGACCACTAAAATTCCCTCCTGATCCAGAATCAGACCGGCTACAGCGCCTGCGGCAACCCTTGCGGCGGTCTCACGGGCCGAAGCCCTGCCGCCACCGCGCCAGTCCCTTATGCCAAATTTGGACTGATAGGTGATATCGCCATGGCCAGGTCGGTAGAGATCGGCGTAAGGCGTGTATGATCGCGAATCCGCATCCGTATTGGCGATCATGATGGCGATGGGCGTTCCCGTGGTCTTGCCCTCGAATACACCGGAGAGAATGACGGCCTTGTCCGGTTCCCTGCGCCGGGTGCTGGCGGATGATCCTCCAGGCTTTCTCTGATCCAGGGCTGATTGGATCACAGCTTCATCCAGATTTAGTCCGGGAAGACAGCCGTCCACTATCACGCCAATTCCAGGGCCGTGGGATTCTCCCCATGTTGTGATGCGAAACAGGGTTCCGAATGAATTGCCTGACATCATGTATCTCCTTTCTGAGTGAGTCCAAGAATTTTCCGACTAATGGCATCAATTCCAAGTAAGTCGGTATCCAGAGCTATATGACTGGCATTTTCATAAAGCGGCAGTCTGGCCAGAAGAACGGCATCTATTTCATTGATGTTGCCGGTTGCAGTCAGGCCTGGCCGCTGTATGATGGTTTCAGTATCAGCGGACATCCTGTCTCTGATTGTTTCCGGGCTGACCCTGAGCCAGATCACTCGTCCTGCTTTTTTCATGTTCCTGACATTGTCAGGATTCAGGATGGATCCGCCACCGGTTGCAATAACATGATTGTTCAGCAAAGTGGTCTGGTCAATCACGTTTTTTTCCATGTCTCTGAAAGCATCCCAGCCGTTTTTTGCAACAATGTCGCTAATGGTCATACCGGCTTTTTGAACCACGACTGCATCGGTATCCAGAAACGGCTGACTTAGAAGCTTTGAAAGCGCTTTTCCCACAGATGTCTTGCCGCAGCAGCGGTATCCTATCAGGTAGATATTGTAGCGCATGGAATTACCCCTTTAATCCAGCCCGTTTGAGGTGGCGCATGCAGCAGCTTTCCGCTCGCCGGTTTTTGCGGCGAGACCCCGCATATCGCGCAATCCTCAAGCATGAAATCGATGGCGGACTCAAAATCATGCCGCAACATCTCCACAGTTTCGCCGTGGAAACCGATAATGGCGCGCACCCCGAGTACACGACCGACAAGGATGTTATCACGGCCGTCGAACTTGATACGAGCCGTATAGCCCTTGTACTTCATGGTGTTCATGGCTTTATCTTCAATCTTTCCAAAAACTCACGTACGCCTTCCATTTGGTATTTCTTCGCTTTCTTGCCGGGATGCGGGCGGTGTGGAGTGGGCTTGACAAAGATGGCGCACAGCGTCTTGACGTGTTTGGCTTTCATAGCACATGATGCTATCAGCTTTCTCTATCGCTTGCAAGTGATACGAGAAAATTCGAATTGCTGCAGCATGTTTCAGTTCCCTTGTTTTCAACCGATCTCTATATGCCAGATTTTGTCGTCTATTGGGCGCACTTCAATGTTGACATCAATAAAACGATTGATTACGTTGATGTTGGTCAACGTGTGTTGTGTGATCTGGCATGTCCTGAATGCTCCTTTCGTGTTTCTGGTGGAGGTTTAAAAGTGCAAATTATGCCAGTCTGCAGTATACCGGGAAGGGTGAACGTTTATGGCTCAAGGCGTTTTTCAATTCCATAGGAAAGCTGTTCGATTTCTTGCTCTGAAACTCCAAATAACGCATAGATACCCTCCACCTCCTGATTACATCCCTGATTTGGCTGGCGATTTCTGCCGGTTTTTTGACCCCTGCCTTTTTTCCGATGTGAACCAAATGTTCAAAGCCTGGAAATAGATGCCCGGCATCGAAGTGAAGGACGTGTTCCCGCCGCTGCGCCGTATCCGGCAGCAGATCGTAGGCTGGCGAAAGGAAGAATCCGTTGCCGCCGTGGAGCATTACGAAGTTTTTCAGGTGATCGTCGGTATTGCCGATCAGCGCATTGAAGACCATCTGCCGGAAAAGCATTGGGACATCAACCTCTGGCTGGCTAAGATGGGGAACACTCTGTCTGGTGCGTTCGAGATTCGCCTTGCGCACCAACAAGCGCCTTCCCCAATCATCAGGAAGACAATCTTCAAAGACCGCATGTACTCCGGTGGATCTTTTGGCCTGAAATTCCCTGTTGGAAAGCGGCAACACCTCCGGATCGAGGGGAAAGGCCCGTGGATCATCCAGATAGCCGAACGCGTATCGAAAAGCCCCTTCGATCCATCCTCGGGGGTCCGGGTCCTGGCAGAGAATGGTCCCACACAGGACTTTGTCCCCATCGGGAAAGGTGATCCGAATGTCGCATTTCAACATGTCCGTTTTGATGCCCTTTGTCTTCCGGATTTACTCTGCGCCTCCATTTGATCGAACAGGGATACTTCTTTTTTAGGAATTCCATCCATATCCGCCATCCGTTCGAGAAGCCAAAGGGTTTCAGCCCAGAGGCCGATACTCACTGATGGATCGCCGTTTTCCATTTTGCGAAGTGTTGGATGTGAGCAAATCAGTGATGAGCATAAAGAAGCTGCTGCTGACCGACCGTGCACTAAAAGCAACATAAATAATGGGTTACACAAAGATGCCAGCACCAAAACTGGCAGAATATATACTGCGAACTGGCATAATCTGCGCTTTTCATAAACTCCCTCTCCCAGCGGGGGAGGGTTGGGGTGGGGGATCAAAAACGTAAAATTATGCCAGTTCGCAGTATAT